>DATADF010000224.1:0-2634 GCA_036258695.1 Actinomycetota bacterium | reverse complement strand
GGCAACTACTCGACCTACAAGGCGAGCTGGGGCCGCCGACCTTCTCGAAATCCGGCCGGCTGGAGCGGACGGAAACAGAAACTCATCGCGATATCCACAGGTCCTGCCGGGATTTGCCTCTTGTTATCCCAACGGACTTTGAACCATCCTCGGGGCACTTCCCTTTTTCGCTCCTAGCCGGGTCTCGGGCTGGCGTTGTTTGCCCAGGTCAGAGGCCGGTTTCTCGGGAGTACTTGTGTCTTGTCGGGGGGTGGGTGTAAGTAGAAGTACACCTTTGTAATTCCGATCCTGGAAAGCGGCCGCCGTGAGTTTCGTTCACCTGCACACCCACACCGAGTACTCGATGCTGGACGGCGCCAGCCGAGTTTCCGACCTGTTCGAGGCGGCGGCCGCCGCGGAGATGCCTGCCTGTGCCATCACCGATCACGGCGTGATGTACGGCGCCCTCGACTTCTACAAGACCGGTACGAAGACGGGCGTAAAGCCAATAGTCGGGATGGAGGGATACCTCTTCGCCGGTGATCGCAGAGAGAAACCGGCACAGCGCGAAAACAGCGAGCGGACCTTTCATCTGACTCTGCTGGCGGCCGACAACGAGGGCTACCGCAACCTCGTAAAGGTATCCACGCGGGCCTGGCTGGACGGTTTTCACTACAACCCGAGGACGGACTGGGAGCTGCTCGCCGAGTACTCCAAGGGCCTCATCTGTCTCTCCGGCTGCCTGTCGGCGGAGATCCCTAAGCTGATCGTCGCGGGGGATCGGGCCGGTGCTCGGCGCGTCGCGGCGCGTTACAGAGAGGTGTTCGGCGACCGCTTTTACCTCGAGCTACAGGATCACGGGCTGCGCGAGCAGCAGGGGCTCAACGACGAGCTCGTCGCCATCGGCAAGGAGCTCGGGATCCAGTGGGTCGCCACCAACGACTCGCATTACACCCACAAGGAAGATGCCGGGGCACACGAGGTCCTCTTGTGCATCAATACGGGCTCCGAGCTCGCGGACCCCAACCGTTTCAAGTTCGACTCGCAGGAGTTTTACCTGAAGACCCCCGAGGAGATGCGCGCCGCATTCGCGCGCTGGCCGGGGGCGTGCGAGACGACGCTTGAGGTCGCCGACCGGTGCAACGTCGAGCTGAAGTTTGGCGAGCACTTGCTCCCCCGTTTCGAGACACCTCCCGGCAAGACACTGGATGGTTATCTCGCCGAGTTGGTATTCGAGGGCCTACGTCGTCGCTATGGCGAGGTGTCCCCAGAGGTCCGGGAGCGCGCCGAATACGAGCTGAAGGTCATCGGCGATATGGAGTTCCCCGGCTACTTCCTCGTCGTCGCAGACTTCGTTAACTGGGCCAAGCGGCAGGGGATCCGTGTGGGTCCGGGACGCGGCAGCGCCGCGGGCTCCATCGTGTCGTACGCGTTGGGCGTCACCGAACTCGATCCTCTGCGCTACGACTTGATGTTCGAGCGCTTCCTGAATCCGGAACGGGTCGCGATGCCCGATATCGACATCGACTTCGACGAGCGACGTCGAGGAGATGTGATCCGCTACGTGTCGGAAAAGTACGGCGCGGACCACGTCGCGCAAATCATCACCTACGGCACGATCAAGGGTAAGCAAGCGATCAAGGACGCGGCTCGCGTGCTTGGTTTCCCGTACGCGGAAGGGGACCGTCTAACGAAGATGTACCCCGCGTTGATCATGGGCCGGGATTCGGGCCTGCAGAACGCGCTGGAGACCAGCTTCGAGTTGCGCGAGGCATATGCCGCAGGGGGCGCCGCCAAACAAATCATCGATACGGCGCTAAAGATCGAGAACCTCAAGCGGTCCGCGGGAATCCACGCAGCCGGTGTGGTCATCGGGCGCGATCCGCTCGTCGAACACCTTCCTCTAAAGCGGGGCGAGCACGGCGAGATCGTTACCCAGTTCGACATGAACGGCGTAGAGGAACTCGGTCTTTTGAAAATGGACTTTTTGGGGTTGCGCAACCTGACGGTGATAGAGCTGACGCGGGAATACATACGACGCAACAAGAACATAGATGTCGACGTCGACTCGCTGCAGCTCGACGATCCCAAGGTCTACGAGATGCTCCAACGCGGGGATTCGGACGGCGTGTTCCAACTCGAGTCCGACGGGATGAGGCGTCTGCTCGTCCAGCTCAAGCCCGATCGCTTCGAGCAGATCATGGCTCTGATCGCGCTCTACCGGCCGGGGCCCATGGAGCAGATCCCCTCCTACATCGAGCGTAAGAACGACCCATCCAAGGTCGTCTACCTGCACCCCGCACTCGAGGAGATAACGCGCGAGACCTATGGAGTTCTCGTGTACCAGGAGCAAATCGTTCTTCTGCTCCAGAAGCTTGCCGGCTACACGCCGGGCGAAGCCGATCAGGTCCGGAAGGCGATTGGAAAGAAGAAGCGCGACATCATGGCGGCCGAGGAGCCACGCTTCATGGAGGGTTGCGCCAAGCTCGGCCTGGGCGAGGACGAGGCGCAGCGGCTGTGGGCGCTCATTCAGCCCTTCGCGGATTACTCCTTCAACCGGGCTCACTCCGCGGCCTACGCGTACATCGCTTATCAGACCGGGTGGTTGAAAGCGCACTACCCGGTCGAGTACATGGCCGCGCTGCTGACTTCGGT
>DATADF010000223.1:0-5971 GCA_036258695.1 Actinomycetota bacterium | reverse complement strand
GTAGACGGCAAGGGTCCGATAGAGACCACCGCGCAGCGGGCGCTCGAGGTGCAGGCACCCGGCGTTACCGCTCGTCAGCCCGTGAAAGAACCGCTCCAGACGGGGATCAAGGCGATCGACTCGATGACGCCGATCGGGCGCGGCCAGCGCGAGCTGATCATCGGCGACCGCCAAACCGGCAAAACGGCGATTGCTATCGACACGATCATCAATCAGCGCGACCTGTGGGGGACCGACAAGGCCGTCAAGTGCATCTACGTCGCGATCGGGCAGAAGGCATCCACGGTGGCCGAGGTCGTGGGCGCCCTTACGGAGTATGGGGCCCTCGAGTACACGGTCGTTGTGAATGCCCCTGCGAGCGATCCCGCTCCTTTCCAGTACCTCGCTCCATATGCGGGTTCCGCCATGGGGCAGCACTGGATGGAGAACGGGGAGCACGCGCTGGTCGTCTACGACGACCTCTCGAAGCAGGCGATCGCCTACCGGCAGCTCTCCCTACTGCTACGTCGTCCGCCGGGCCGCGAGGCTTACCCCGGAGACGTTTTCTATCTCCACTCCCGGTTGCTTGAGCGTGCGGCGAAGCTGTCCGACGAGAACGGCGGCGGGTCGCTGACGGCGTTGCCCATCATCGAGACCAAAGGCGGCGACGTCTCGGCCTACATCCCTACGAACGTCATCTCGATCACCGACGGGCAGATCTTCCTCGAGTCCGATTTGTTCTTCTCGGGGGTGCGTCCCGCGATCAACGTCGGAATCTCGGTTTCGCGCGTCGGCGGTAATGCGCAGATCAAAGCCATGAAGCAAGTGTCGGGAACACTGCGACTCGACCTCGCGCAATACCGCGAGTTGGAGGCTTTCGCAGAGTTCGGGTCCGACCTGGACAAGGCATCGCAGGCCCAGCTCGAGCGCGGCGCGCGCGTCGTGGAGATCTTGAAGCAAAAGCAGTACTCGCCTTATCCCGTGGAGGAACAGATCATGTCGATCTGGGCGGTGACAAACGGTTATCTCGACGACCTTCCTACGGAGAAGGTGGGCGCGTTCGAACGCGGGCTTCTCGACCATCTGCGGACCCGGCATCCCGATATCGGCGACACGATCAGAGAGACGGGTGCTCTGAACGACGAGACCGAGGCAAAGCTGGCGAAGGGGGCCGACGAGTTCAAGCAATCGTTCGCCGAGCGCGAGGGCACGGTGGAAACCGCAGCTTCAACAGAGGGTGTTCCCGAGCCCGCAACAACGGGCACGGCGCAGGGTGGAGGCGCGGCGTCACCCGCGCCCGAAGGTGGGGATGTCGCGGGTGGCGCAGGTTCGGCGACGCCCTCCGGTCCTTCGCCTACAGACACCGCCACTCTGTCCGACACCGCGCAGCCCAATCCGGACGAAACGGGCCGCTGAGCATCGGATGACGATTCTGGGCGGGCGGGTGGCCACCAAAGACCGAGCGAGCGCCGAATAATGGGCGGTCAGCTTCGCGACATCCGGCGACGGATCGGCTCGGTTCAATCGACGCAGAAGATCACGCGCGCCATGGAGCTGATCGCTTCGTCCCGAATCATCAAGGCACAACAGCGCGTCGCCGCGGCGCGGCCCTACGCCGAGACGATGCGCCGTCTGATGGCGTCGGTGGCCGCACATGCGGGCACGATCGACCATCCCCTACTCAAGCCGCGGGCCGAGATTCGCTCTATCGGCATGGTCGTGATCACCTCCGATCGCGGCTTGGCAGGTGCGTACAACTCCAACATCATTCGAGCCGCGGAACGCGACATGCAGGCTCACGGGAAGGACACCAAGTTGTTCCTCGTGGGAAAAAAAGCGGTCTCGTACTTCAAGTTCCGCGGCTACTCCTTTGACCACTCGTGGCAGGGCATATCGGACCGCCCCCGGATCGCCGACGCAAGAACGGTTGCACGTGACGCGGCACGAGCTTTCTCGGAGGGGGAGGTGGACGAAGTGCGGCTCGCGTACACCAAGTTCGAGTCGGCTCTGACGCAGCGGCCTGTCGTCCTGACTCTCCTGCCGCTCAAGACCGAGGACGTGTCGGGAGAGGAGCATGTCGGCGGCGCGGGCTACGAGTTCGAGCCCGAGCCCGAGGCGATTTTGGATTACCTGTTGCCGCGCTACATAGAAGGATCCGTGTACCAGGGATTGCTCGAGGCGGCGGCTTCGGAGCATGCCGCACGGCGGCGCGCAATGAAAGCCGCTACCGACAACGCCGACGAACTCATCGAAGACCTGACGCGCGTTTACAACCAGGCGCGCCAGGCCGAGATCACGACGGAAATCATGGAGGTGGTCGGGGGCGCCGAGGCCCTGACGGCCGCAGCACAAGAGGGGAGTGACTAGATGGCCATGACCGAAGAGCGGACCGCACAGCCGGCCGCGTCAACGACAGAGGGACGGATCCTGCGAATCACGGGGCCCGTCATTGAGGTCGAGTTTCCGCCCGACGGTCTGCCCGAGATCGGATTCGCCCTGGTCATGGAGCGCTCCATCGCCGGCACCAAAGACACCATCACCGCGGAAGTAAGCCAGCACGTCGGTGATTCCACCGTGAAGGCCATCTGCATGAAACAGACCGACGGGCTCGTACGCGGTGCCAAGGTGATCAACACGGGCGCTCCCATCACGGTGCCGGTCGGGCCCGTGACATTGGGACACGTCTACAACGTCCTGGGCGAGCCCCTGGATGGTTCGAGCGTGCCCGAGGGAACGGAGCGGTGGCCCATCCATCGCCAGCCACCTGCGTTCGAGGATCTCGAGCCGAAGACCGAGATGTTCGAGACCGGTATCAAGGTCATCGATCTGTTGGAGCCCTACGTGCAGGGCGGAAAGATCGGCATGTTCGGGGGGGCCGGGGTCGGGAAGACCGTTGTCATCCAGGAGATGATCCACCGGGTCGCGGAGCAGCACGGTGGTGTGTCGGTCTTCGCCGGCGTGGGCGAGAGGACGCGTGAAGGCAACGACCTCTGGCTCGAGATGAAGGAATCGGGCGTCATCGAGAAAGCGGCGCTCGTCTACGGCCAGATGGACGAGCCGCCCGGAGTGCGTCTGCGGGTGGCTCTCTCGGCACTCACGATGGCGGAGTTCTTCCGCGACCGGGAGCACCAGGACGTGCTGTTGTTCATCGACAACATCTTCCGTTTCGTGCAGGCCGGCTCCGAGGTGTCGACACTGCTGGAGCGCATGCCCTCGGCAGTCGGATACCAGCCCACTCTGTCGGAGGAGATGGGCCAGCTGCAAGAGCGCATCACCTCGACCAAAGGTCGGTCGATCACCTCGCTGCAAGCGATCTATGTGCCTGCCGACGACATCACCGACCCCGCACCGCACACGGCCTTCGCTCACCTAGACGCCACCACGGTGCTATCCCGGCAGATCGCGTCGCTCGGCATCTATCCCGCCGTCGACCCTCTCGACTCCACGTCTCGGATCCTCGATCCGCGCTATGTCGGGGAAGAGCACTACAACGTCGCGCTGACCGTGCAACGGATCCTGCAGCGCTACAAGGACCTTCAGGACATCATCGCCATCCTCGGGATCGACGAGCTGTCCGAGGAGGACAAGATCACCGTTCAGCGGGCGCGCAAGATCCAGAGGTTCCTGTCGCAGCCGTTCTTCGTCGCCGAACAGTTCACGGGCATACCCGGCAAGTACGTCCCCGTAGAGGAGACGATCGCGTCCTTCAAAGGCCTGGCGGAGGGCGAGTACGACGATCTTCCGGAGCAGGCTTTCTACTTGGTCGGCGGCATCGAGGAAGCTCAAGCCAAAGCCAAGGAGCTCTAGGGCACGGTGCGGAACTCGTGAACGTGACGATCGTCACCCCGGAAGAAGAGGTCTGGGCCGGCGAGGCCGATCTCGTGATAGCGCGCTCACCCGAGGGCGAGTTCGGGATCATGCGCAATCACATTCCGTTTCTCGCCGCGCTCGTCCCCGGCCGGGTGACGCTCGTCTCGGGGGGTAGCCGGTCCAACTTCCTGGTCCCGGGGGGCTTTCTGGAGGCATCCCGATCGGGAGACGACTATCACGTGATCGTTCTGGCCGACGATGCCGAGCCGATCGGCGATGTCGATGCAGCGGAGGCCCGGCGCCTCGCCGAGGAGCGCAGCAAAGCGCGCGCAGAAGAAGACGTCGAACGAGTTGCCGAAGCCGGGATGCGCGCTGCGCTGGCGCGTCCGGAGCTGGGCCGGGACTGAGCCGAGACTGAGCTCAGAGTCATTGGAACCCTCGCCGGGCCTGCGTAACCGCGTCTTTTGTTCGGCATGTGGCACTTCTGAGCCAAAACGCCAGGGCGCCCTTCCCTTGGGATGGCAATCGCTGACGGATGTAAATCAACGCCCGCTCGCGCTGTGTCCCGAGTGCGTAAGGCGGCAGCTGTGGTTAATCGAAGCACGATTGGAGATAGATCCCGGATCAGGTTTCTGATCGGCTTCGCAAGCCGCGCCCACTGATTGCGACTTGCGCGTGCGCGTCGTTCGGTTTAGGAACGCAACTGCAACGCTCTCGCAGCGACCGATGTTGTGCGTCGGATGCCTAGTGAAAGGGGACCGCGTATGGCCGAAGAGAGGACGTTATTGGATAGAGCGCGTGAGAGCTTGGCAGAGGCCGGCGAGACGGCGGCCGATGTCGTAGCGCCGCGCTCGAGTGAGTCGGGCCCGCTGGCTGCAGCCCGCCGTCTTGCCGCGGAGGCGGTCGGGACCAGCGCCGCGATTGCGTCGCCGGGGCGGGGGCGTGGCCGTTCGTCGGCGGCGCGCAAGTCGACGGGTCGTCGCAAGAGCACGGCACGTGCGGGCGCGGGTCGCAAGAGCACTGGTCGCAAGAAGACGACGGCCCGCAAATCGACGGGACGCAAGAGCACGGCGCGCAAGTCCACCGGACGCGCGAAGAGCACCGCCAGAAAAGCAACCGGCCGGGCTAAGAGCACGGCGAGAAAGACCACCGGGCGCGCCAAGAGCACGGCAAAGAAGACAACGCGGCGCGCGAAGAGCACCGCGCGCAAGTCGACTGGGCGTGCCAAGAGCACTTCGTCTGGCGCGAGGAGAAAGACGAGTTCAGGACGGGCCGGTGGCTCCCGCACTGGAGCAGCTACCAGAAAGAAGACGGCGCGCCGCGCTCGTAGCACGCGCTAGCTCTAAGGGCGAGCTCGAGTTGCTCGCCAGGTCGTGTGGTTGTAGATAAGGGACTCCGATGAGGTCCTTGCTTGTGCGCGGGCCAACGCCGTTAAACGGCAGTGTGCGTGTCAGCGGGGCAAAGAACTCCGCGCTCAAGATCATGGCCGCGTCCCTGTTGATCAAGGGCAAGGTGGTCATCGAGGGCGTCCCGGAAATCACAGACGTCGCGTTGATGGCCGAGGTGCTCACCCGCCTTGGTGCAAAAGTTGCTGTCGAAAAGGGTCGTCTCACAATCGACGCCTCCGGGGAACTCGGTGACGAAACCCCCTACGAGCTGGTCGGGCGCATGCGCGCGTCCATTCAGGTTCTCGGCCCCCTTCTCGCGCGCCTCGGCCGGGCACGGGTCGCGATGCCCGGAGGAGACGCGATCGGTTCACGTCCCATCGACATCCACCTGCAGGGGTTGGAGAAGATGGGAGCGAAGTTCACGTCGCAGCACGGAAACATCGAGGGCATCGCCGAACGGCTGCGCGGCACGCGTCTATTGCTGGAGTTCCCTTCGGTGGGCGCGACCGAGAACATCCTGATGGGCGCTGTGACGGCCGAAGGAGTCACCGCGGTGGAGAACGCGGCTCGTGAGCCCGAGATACAGGATCTGGCTAACTTTCTGAATGCGTGCGGGGCCAAGATCCAGGGTGCCGGTACACCTTCCATCACCATCACCGGCGTCGATTCGTTGCAACCTGTCGTGCACGGAATAATTCCGGATCGCATCGAGGCCGGGACGTTCGCGATCGGGGCCGCCGCAACGCGCGGCGAGGTGACGCTTGAAGACGTCGTCCCTCTGCACCTCGAATTGC
>DATADF010000222.1:0-3610 GCA_036258695.1 Actinomycetota bacterium | reverse complement strand
GCTGTCGGGCTACATCGTGCGGGAGTCGTCGTCGATGCATTCTTCGTGGCGTGCGGAGAGGTCGCTGCAGGAGTACCTCGCGGGTCACGGCATCGTCGCCGCCTCGGAGATAGACACCCGGCGCCTTACCCGGCACCTGCGCACCCGGGGGGCAATGAAAGGGGCGCTCTCGAGCGTGGTCACGAATCGGGACGACCTGGTGGACATCGCGCGTGGGTCGCCCGGTCTGGTCGGCCGGGACCTGGCCGCCGAGGTGAGCACGCCCGAGCCCTACACGTGGGACGAGCAAACTCTCGCCGAGCGCACAAGCTCGGGTTTCACTGCGGGACGCGAGGTCAGCCCGACAACGGCAGCGCTCCTGGCAGATTGGACCGGACCTCGCTATCGCGTCGCCGCCTTCGACTTCGGTATCAAGCGCAACATCCTGGATCTGCTGGTCAGCAGCGGATTCGACGTGACCGTCGTACCGGCCCAAACGTCGGCGGAGGAGATCGTCGGCTACGACGGCGTTTTTCTTTCGAACGGCCCCGGTGACCCCGAGCCGGTGACGTATGCCATCGAGACGTTGCGCGCCCTCATCGGCCGCGTCCCGATTTTCGGCATCTGTCTCGGCCACCAGCTGTTGGGCCTCGCTTTGAACGCGCGGACCTACAAGCTTCCATTCGGCCACCGGGGGGGCAACCACCCCGTTGCACGCGTAGGCCATTCGCGCGTCGAGATCACCTGTCAGAACCACGGATTCGCCGTGGACGCTGCCTCGCTCACGGAAACGCAAGCGGACCTCACGCACACGAACTTGAACGATGGCACGGTCGAGGGAATCGCCGTCCCCGGCGTCGCATACAGCGTCCAGTACCACCCCGAGGCGGGCCCCGGCCCCCACGATTCGCGCTATCTCTTTACTGACTTCCGAACGTTGATCGATCAATTCGAGGCGCGCGAGCTGGACCTCGCTAGGCGCTCCGAGGCCGTAGTGAAGGGAGGGAAGTGATGGGACGAGGCGACCGTAAGGCCGTCGGTTGGAAGAAGAAGCGTCAGCGTAAGAAGCGCGAGCGCGATAAGCGCAAGGCTGCAGCGAGGGGGGCAAACCGCTAGTGCCCAGACGCACCGATCTACGCAAGATTCTCGTCATAGGGAGCGGCCCGATCGTCATCGGGCAGGCCTGCGAGTTCGACTACTCGGGCGTGCAGGCTTGCAAAGTCCTGCGCGAAGAGGGCTACGAGGTCGTGCTCGTTAACTCGAATCCCGCGACGATCATGACCGACCCGGAGTTCGCGGATGCGACCTACGTCGAGCCCATCACACCCGATTACGTCGCGAAGGTCATCGCCAAGGAGAGACCGGACGCGTGCCTGCCAACGCTTGGGGGGCAGACGGGCCTCAACGTGGCCATGGAATTGGCGACGTCGGGAGTGCTCGATTCCTATGACGTGCAATTGATCGGTGCAGGAGTTGAATCCATTCGACGAGCCGAGGATCGCCGCATGTTTCGCGAGACGATGGAGGCCGCCGGCCTCGACATTCCCCGGTCGAGCTTTGCCTACTCGGTCGACGAAGCTCTGGCCGCCGCCGACGAGCTTGGCTATCCGGTGGTCATTCGTCCGTCGTACATCCTGGGAGGGGCGGGGTCGGGGATCGTTCGCGACCCCGACGAGCTCCGAACGATCGTTACCGAAGGCTTGAGGCTCTCCGCCATCGGCGAGGTGCTGGTCGAAGAATCCGTAGAGGGCTGGAAGGAATTCGAGCTCGAGCTCATGCGCGACTTCAAGGACAACGTCGTCGTCGTATGCTCGATCGAGAACGTTGATCCCATGGGCGTTCACACGGGCGATTCGGTGACCGTCGCCCCCGCCATGACTCTTACCGATGTGGAGTACCAAGGGATGCGGGATGACGGCGCCGCGGTAATGCGAGCGATCGGCGTCGAGACGGGTGGTTCGAATGTGCAGTTCGCCGTCGAGCCCCGCACAGGACGCCGCGTGGTTATCGAGATGAACCCCCGCGTATCGCGCTCCAGCGCACTGGCGTCGAAAGCAACAGGCTTCCCCATCGCCAAGATCGCGGCCAAGCTCGCCGTCGGGTACGCGCTGGACGAGATCGATAACGACATCACGAAGAAGACACCGGCCTCATTCGAGCCGACGATCGATTACGTCGTGGTCAAGATCCCGCGCTGGGCGTGCGAGAAGTTCCCGGGGGCCGAGGCCACCCTCGGAACAAAGATGAAGTCCGTCGGCGAGGTCATGGCCATCGGGAGGACCTTCGCCGAGGCGGTGCAAAAGGGTTATCGCTCACTGGAGCGCGACCTAGCCGGTCTCGCCGGGTCGGCTCCTAACTTGCCGGCGGACCAACTGCGTGCGGCGCTCGGGCGGCCGACCGAAGACCGTCTCCCGTTGATCGAGAGCGCGCTGTATCAGGGGTTAAGCGAAGCCGAGGTTGCAGACCTCAGCATGATCGATCCCTGGTTCGTGGCCCAGATTGGACGCCTCGCCGCGACGCGTCGCCGCCTCGAGGACATTGGGTCGCTCGACCGGCTCGACGATGCCGATTTGCGGACGGCCAAGCGTCTCGGTTTCTCCGACGCGCAGATCGCGCACGCCGTGGGCGCCGCAGAGCTGGACGTTCGCAGCCGTCGGATTGGCGCGGGCATCTTGCCTACCTACAAGACCGTGGATACGTGCGCGGCGGAGTTCGAAGCGCACACGCCCTACCACTACTCCACCTACGAAGAAGAGGACGAGGTCCAAGCCGATGATCGTCCCAAAGTGATGATTCTCGGCTCGGGCCCGAACCGCATCGGGCAGGGCATCGAGTTCGACTACTGCTGTGTACACGCGTCGTTTGCTCTGCGCGAGGCCGGGTTCCAAACGATCATGGTCAACTGCAACCCCGAGACGGTCTCGACCGATTACGACACGTCCGACCGCCTCTACTTCGAACCGCTGACGTTCGAGGACGTGCTCAACGTCTATGAGCGTGAGAACCCCGTCGGTGTGATCGTGCAGCTGGGGGGCCAGACACCTCTCAAACTGGCGGGCAAACTTGACCGAGCCGGCGTGCGGATTCTCGGGACGTCGCCGGACGCCATCGACCGCGCCGAAGACCGCGAGCGTTTCGGCGCCCTCCTTGCCGACCTCGCTCTTCCGCATCCTCCGAACGGGCTGGCCCGGTCGATCTCAGAGGCGCGCGCCATCGCCGAATCGGTCGGCTATCCGGTTTTAGTGCGGCCCTCATACGTTCTCGGCGGACGGGCCATGGAGATCGTGTACGAGGAGTCGACTCTCGATCAGTACATGGCTACCGCGGCAGAGGTGTCGCCGGAACATCCCGTACTGATCGACGAGTTTTTGGAAGGCGCGGTCGAGATCGACTGCGACGCCGTATTCGACGGTCGTGAGTTGTTCGTCGGGGGAGTCCTCGAACACATCGAGGAAGCCGGAATCCACTCGGGCGATTCCGCCTGCGCCCTGCCGCCATTCACTCTGGGTGGGGACCAAGAGGAGCGGGTGGTCGCCACGACCGATGCGATCGCTCGCGCCCTCGGAGTACGCGGTCTCATCAATATCCAGTTCGCCGTCAAGGAAGAACAGGTCTTCGTACTGGAGGCGAA
>DATADF010000221.1:0-3039 GCA_036258695.1 Actinomycetota bacterium | reverse complement strand
CGTGGACCACGCGAACATGCGCGCTCCCTCGGCGACCAGTCCAGGAAAGAGATCTCGCTCAGCCGACCAGGATCGTCCTGGGGGAATCCGGCGCAGCACCGACGGCTCGAAAACGTAGACGCCGGCATTGATCATGTTGGTCGGAGCCTCGTCGCGTGGTGGCTTCTCGATGAATCCCTCAACGCGACCGGATTCGTCTGTTGGCACAACGCCGAACGCCGACGGGTCCTCTACCGGAGTCAGCATGATGGTGGCCTCCGCGTCGTTATCGCGATGAAAGCGGACGAGAGCCTCGAGATCCACGGTTGTCAGGATGTCGCCGTTAAACGCAAAGAAAGCCTCGTCACCGACCAGGGCCTCGGCGTTCTTCAATGCCCCCGCCGTCCCGAGCGGCTCCTCCTCATGTGCTACCTCCAACCGCATGCCCTCGCGCCGCGCTCGCTCCACCACTGAATCGAATGCCGATGCCAGATAGGAAGTAAGGAGGCCGACCTCGGAAACGCCCGCGCGTGACAGTTGATCGAGCACATGTTGGACGTGGGGGACGTTCGCGATGGGCAGCAGATGCTTGGGCCTCGTATAGGTCAGCGGTCGCAGCCGCGTGCCGAGACCCCCGGCAAGAATGAGTGCCTTCACAAAAAGGGGAGCAGTTAGCTACCGGAGACGCTGCGCGACGACAGACCCACGAGCGCTATGCCGATCGCGACCACGACTACGCCGGCCCATCGCAGGCTCGGGACCTCTTCGTTCAGAAAGAATTTGGAGAACGCAACCACGACGACGTAGGACAGACCTACGAACGGATAGGCGATCGAGAGATCGACACGCGAGAGAACAACCAGCCAAAAAAGAGCCGAGACCGCAAAAAGCGTCAGCCCCGCCCATAGGGAAGGCTCCTTTGCCGCACGCGCCACGGTCTTTACGGGCTGAGATACCTGAGCCGTTCCGATGCGGCCGATTTTGTCCATCGCGTACTTGAGAGTGAGTTGCCCGGCGACTGCGAATCCGACGCTCACGATCAACAGCGCAACCGAAATAAGGGTGCTAGATCTCGCCGGCGCGGCCGCGACGCTCGGCAGGACCTCGGGAGGAGGAACTTCTAAAGCCATGCGGCGATCCTAGGTGTTGAAGCGCGGCCCCCTAGGCCTAACACTCGACCTCGATGCCCCCATGAGTGGTCCAGCTGATCAGGCCGTTGGCGAATCTGGCCCGCTGACCAAACTGATCGACGACGAGATGCGACTCCGGATATCCACATCGCGACGTCGCCTCGCCCATTTCCCGGTAACGCCGCTCCACCGGCCCCCACAGCCCAAACGCCTCTTTGAGGTGCGGATTCAGATAGATCGTGCCGCGCGCGAAACGCTGACGCTTGCCGCCGTCCGGGAGCGACTTCGCCCGCCGCCTCTCTTTTATCGGCAGCCCAAGGGGACCCTTCACGCCGTCGAGCTCCCAGTACGCGACACGAAAGCTGCGAACCACCGAATGCGCTCCATGGCGCTCCGAGTAATAGATAGATCCGTGGACGTAGTTCGCCCCGCGATAGCGACGCGTCCCCCACACATCCGAGGTGGGCATCCCGAGCACCGACCTCTCGCGCCCGAGCTTGTCGTACTTCTCAAGTACCGGGCCCCGCTGCCACGTCGCCTTCTCGGTCGCGTAGCGATACGTCATTCGTCCACGTGTGAAGTCCTGGGCCCGACCAAGCGGTGTCCGGGCACGCTTCGGGACTGGGTAGGAGATGCCGGTAGGCGTGCCGGGCGCTCCGTCCAGGCTTCGGTACTTATCCTCGAATCGGCTTCCCACGTCGTAGGAAATTCGCACCCTGTAGAGCGTGTCCTTGATCCCCAAGGCTGAGCGAGTCGACCAACCGCTCACTCGGATGACGGCGTCGGTCCCCTCGATGCGGACACCACCGGTGTCCGGCGCCTTCACGACCGTGACTCGGCCCGAAACGCCGAAAGGCTGCACCAGCTTGTAGTCGACCAGTTTTCCGAAGTGCAGTCCTTGCCTTGAGTTGTAGTACCGCTCCAGCTTCGTTGAGAACTGCTCCCAGGTCATGCTCACTTGCCACGTGTGGTTCGGGTTCGCCTCGACCGCATCGGCCTCGTCCGGCACGCCTCTGAGGTAGGGCACCGGCGTGCCTCCCCAGACGTTCTCGTTGTGCTCAGTATGGCCACCGGAGGAGGACGAATAGAGGGCCTGAATAGGTCTGCCCTCGTAGAGAATGACCTTCCCGTCGGTGGCGTCCACCGCGGACTTCCATTTGATCCAATACTCAGCGGAACCCGTTCTCTTCGAGTCCCCGATATATGCCTGATCGATAACGGTGTCGTAAACCGCGCAATCGCATGGAGCGTTGTGCTGGCCTAGACGCGTGACCTTCTCAAACGCATAAGTGCGGCCGGCGATCGCTTGCGCGCGCAAAGCCGCGCCGGGCCATGAAGAAGGCACCTCACCGAGACCGTAAAGATACTTCTGCATCGGGATGACCAGCACTAACCGCAGACAGAAGCCATTCGCGCACGACGCGCTCGAGTAGGTGCCGATCTCCATGTAGCCGTATGGGTAGCCGTGTTCCTTTTGGGCGACCCGGATCATCGTGGCGAACTTTTCGTAGATCGCCAACATGGGAGTGTCCGTATCGCCGAAAACCGTGCGACCCTCGGAGGCAACACGGTCGCCGTTCTTGAAGAGTCGGATGCCGCCGGTTGAACTCGGTTCGACGCGCCATGTAGTCCCCGACGCGCCGGAAGCGATAGCCCGCTGGCCCGGGAGCTTGAACTTCATCAAGCCTTGACCGCCCTCGAATGTCTCCGATGTGAAGGAGATGGACTCACGGCCTTGAAGCATGCCGACGCGCAGCCGTCCCGGGAGAGAGCCGGTCGCGACCGATGCGCCCGTGTAGTAGTGCTCCAAGATGTTGCTCGCGCTCACCCCGTTCACTGCGCGGCCGTAGGCGCCGTACTGCGACATACCGATCCCGTGCCCATAGCCACCCCCGTCGATCGTGACGGTCGTCGCGGCGCGGGCGATGGG
>DATADF010000220.1:0-1928 GCA_036258695.1 Actinomycetota bacterium | reverse complement strand
CTCGGAGATCGCGTATCCAAGCGTTGCGCTCTGCCATGCGCCGCGCACCACGTTGGACAGCGAGATATGCCCGACAAATTGCTCAGCCGTTCTCTCGAACATGCCAAACGCATAAAGCGTGTCATTCAGGCGCCCAATGCGCGCCTCATTGATCGTGCGTCGAGCGCCGCCGACTGTGAAGAAGTCCTCGAGGCGCGACGGCTCGAAGGGCTCAAGGAAAACTCGGTTCTCATCCCTGAAGTCCGCCAATGCCTGCGGGTTGACTTGCTCCAGAGGTTCGAGGAGCACAAGCGAACCCTGAAGCCGCATATCGGGATTCATCAGTCGGCCGCGACGGTTTCCTTCATGCCGGTTTTGAGGTCCCGGGATTTGTAACCCAGTTCGCGACGCGCCTTGGCATCGGTCGCCCAATAAGTAACGCCGTCGCCGGCGCGGACTAACTCCCGAAGGTTTGGAGGCAGACGCATGACTCTTGTTACCAGAGGAGCGAACGGAATCGACATCTTGATCAGGGCGTCCGGCATCGTGAAGCGAGGCGGGCGTCGGCCGGTCACCTCCGCCACGACATCGATGATCTCGGCGAAGGTCGTGATCTGTCCGCCCAGTACGTATGTCTCGCCGAGCCTTCCCTTGTCGTGAACGAGCAGGATGCCGTCGGTGATGTCGTCGACGTGCGCCATGTTCAATCCCGACTCGGGATACATCTTGAACTTGAGCCGGCCGGTCCTTACTTGATCGATGAGGTTGCTGACCTCTGAGGTGTCACCGGGTCCATAAACTCCGCCGGGCTGGACGATGATGACAGGTGCTCCCTTTTCGATCTTGCGCTTCGCGATTTGGTGTGCGAGGAACTTCGTCTCGTCGTAGTAGGACAAGTAGTCGCCCCCCGGTCGCTCATAGGTCTCGTCGACGACACGCCCGTGCGTGTTGCCGAAGACGTTGACGGTGGACACGTAGATGATTCTTCGGACGCCTTCTCTGATCGCGGCATCGAGCACGCGCTCGGTGCCCCGGACGTTTGCCTCGAACATTGCAGGCCGGGCGCTGGCCGGGATCCCGACCTTGTAGATCGCGGCCGCGTGAAAGACCGAGTCGCAGCCCTCGACTCCCGAACGGATGGCATCTTGATCGCTGAGATCGCCCCGTACCAGGGTGCACCCAAGTTTTCCTAAACGTGTTGCTTTATCCGGATCCCGGACGAGTGCGACGACGTCGTCACCTCTTCCTCTGAGTTTGGCTGCGAGATAGGACCCAATGAATCCCGTAGCGCCGGTGACGAAAGCCCTCACCACGTCAATCTAGTCGGGTGGCGTCCCCCAGGTTCAGACCGCGAGTCGAGGGGCTGGCTCGACGCCGTGCGACGACGTCTCGAACCAGGCAATCTTGGAACGCAGCTTGACGACGTCGCCGATCACGATGATCGCCGGGCTCATGATCTCGGCACTTCGACATACTTCCGCGATCTCTGCCAGATCCGCCACCACCACCCTCTGGGCGGGCAATGTTCCGTTCTCGATCACCGCGGTGGGCGTGCTCGGGCTTCGGCCTCCCGCAACCAAGCGGTCAACCATCGTTGCGATGGATCCCAGGCCCATCAACACGACCAGCGTGTCCGCCGCGGTCGCTACGCGCTCCCAGTCGGGCCCCCCATCTCCGGACTGCCCCGCGATGAAGGCAACCGACGAGGAGTAGCGCCTGTCGGTCACAGGTATGCCGGCATAGGCCAGGGCTGCGATCGCGGAGGTGGGGGCCGGGACCCCTTCGTATTCGGGCGTGGGTCCGAAGAGGCCGAAGCTCTGGCGGATGCCGGGATTGCGTTCGAAGTGGTCCCGGCCCCCACCTCCGCGATCGCAGCCCTGGCCTATGCCGGCATACCTGTGACCGACAGGCGCTACTCCTCGTCGGTTGCCTTTATCGCGGGGCAGTCC
>DATADF010000219.1:0-4448 GCA_036258695.1 Actinomycetota bacterium | reverse complement strand
AAGAAGAGCAGGAGACCGCGCAGGAGCTCGACACGATGTCCGAGAAGCTCGGCCAGGAGCTACCAACCGGCTGATCGCTAGGCGCTGTCCCGAAACACTCTCCAGAACAGGATTCCGGTCGCGGCACCACCGATATAGATCCACACAGACGAAGTTCCGACGCGCAGGAATTCGGGCCGGGTGGTGAAAATTTGGCCGCCGAGCCACAGCGCCAGCGCGGCGGAGGCAGGCATCGCGTGCCACCGCACGGTGTGCATGTACCGGATCTTCGTGTTCGGGAACTGCAGCGCGTAGAACACGACGATCCCGGCGATTGCGGGGCTCGCGCCGACGGCCGGCGTGAGCTCATCGGTCGTGAACAGGACGTGCAGGATGCCGCCGACGACTCCCGCTATGAACAGCAACATCAAATAGTTACCGCTGCCGAGGTAGTCCTCCACGTTGTCGCCGAAAAGAACCAAGAAGTAGATGCTGGCCGCCAGCTGCAGCCACCCGGCATGCAGAAACAAGCTCGTTAGGAAAGTCGCGGCACCTAGCCGGAAGGGTTCCGCCGGAAGCAGTCCGAACTCGCGGATCAGGTCAGAGCGAAGGAGCCCGACGATCCCGGCGATCGTGACGAGCCCAGCGATCGCCCAGCTGACCCAGGGGTTGTGCTTGAGCCAGCCCGCTTCTTCTTCGACGGGCAGGGCGAACACCGCGCTGGCTGCTATCAGCGTTTCCTCGGCCGAAAGGGTTTCAGGAGTAAAGCGCGGGCTTCTTGCGATCGCGGCGGACTGCATCCGTCCCAACGCCTCGAGGGCTTCCTGGGACAACTCCGGCGGCGGCGGTTCGGGTAGTGCCGGAGCACGCTCGAACTCGCGTGCATCGAACCACGCCACCTGACATTGCATGCAGACGTCGATCTGGTCTTTCAAGTTGTCCGAGGACGGCGACGTCGTCATGGCATTGCCACAGAACGGGCACGGCCGGCCTCCCGGCAACCCATGCTCGGCCACCTGCCCCCACAGGGACGCGACGTAAGGGCGTTCCACGAGTCTTCTCAACAGCGAGATGCCGATGGCGCGGCCGTCGCAGTTAGCGCAGTGCCAGAAGATCCCCCGACTGGTTCGGGCCTCGGTCAAGCTTGTGCGGCACTCAGGGCAGAGAGGCGTCACCCCGCTACCGGCGCCGACCGAGCTCTCGGCGCATGCTTCGTTCCGCGTCACGTTGGGCGGTGGCCGCCCGCTTGTCGTAGAGCTTCTTGCCTCGCCCGACCGCAAGCTCGGCCTTCGCCAGCCCGTGCTTGAAGTACATGCGAAGCGGCACCAGCGTCCTACCCTCCTGCGCGACCTTGACCTTGAGCCGTTCGATCTCGGCATGATGCAGCAGCAACTTCCGGGGCCGCATCGGGTCGTGGTTGGCACGGTTGCCATGGGAGTACGGGCTGATGTGACACTGGAGTAACCACACTTCGTTGTCGCGCAACGTTGCGTAGGACTCGGTGAGGTTCACCTTGCCGGCGCGACATGACTTGACCTCGGTTCCCGTGAGCGCGATGCCGGCTTCGAATGTCTCTTCGATCGTGTAGTTATGTCGCGCCTTGCGGTTTTGCGCGATCAGCTTGGTGTCGGGATCGCCCTTCCTCGTGCCGGCCCGCGGCGTTAGCCCTGGCCCCCACTCTTGGACAAAACGATCCCCCGCAGAATAGCGAGAGCGCGACGCAGTTGATTGCGGGCCACTTCGACATTCGGCTCGATACCCAGACCGTTGATGTTCCGCCCGCCGGGTGTGGTGTAGGTAGCCGTTGTCAGCTTGACCGCCGAATCGTCTCGCAGCTCCACAAATCTCTGTACCGATCCCTTACCGAAAGTGGTCGCTCCGACCAGGATTGCACGCTCCCGGTCCTGCAGCGCCCCCGCGACTATCTCCGACGCGCTGGCCGTCGCCTCGTTGACGAGCACCACCAGCGGCACGTCCTCGAATGCGTTGCCCTCCGCCTCATAGACCTTCTGGGGCTCTGACCTCGCCTCGTATACGACCACCGCACCGTTTTCAATAAACACTCCGGCGACGTCCACGGCTTCGATGAAAAGACCACCGGGGTTGCCGCGCAAGTCAAGGACAATGCCCTGCACACCACGCTCCAGCAAGGTCCTTACCTTGTCGCGCAGTTGCTCGCTCGCACCGTGAGAAAAACCGAACAGACGGACGTAACCGAAGTCTTGCTCGACGACGGAGGCCTTGAGATTCGGCAGATCCAATTCCCGGCGCGTCAATGTGAAGACGAGATCCTTCTCGTCCCTCTCGATCCCCAGCACCACCTCGGTACCGGGACGGCCCTTTATCCGGTCGACCGCCTCGTCGGAATTGAACTGACGCACCAACACGCCGTCGATCGATCGAATGATGTCGCCCCGCTTTAGGCCTTCTTCTTGCGCGGGTGTATCTGGAAGCACTGAAGCGATGACCAAAAGACCGTCCTTCTGGCGGAGCATGATGCCGATGCCCTGGTACTTGCCGGTCTGGATCTCTTTCAAGTAGCGGTAGTCCTCGGGCGAATAGAACAGCGCGTAGGGGTCGTGCGCCCGAAGAGTCCGCACCATCCCTCGGATAGCACCGCGCGTCAGCGCCTCGGCCGAGGGCGGCTCGACCGAGTCCTCACGGATTTGCCTGTAGACGTCGCGGACGACGCCGAAATCGACGCGATCGGCGCTGCGACCGAAGCCGAGGTCCCCGCCGGTGGCGTCGCGCCCCATGCTGAAGCCCACCGAGAAGATCCCGGCTACGAACAGCGAAGCGGTGATCACATAGAGAACCGCGCGGGGGTATCCGTACATACGCCTAGCCTAGTTCTTGGGGCTCCAACGACTAACTAATCCGACTTACTAAATCGGGCTTGCCGGTCGCTACTGCAGGTAGGGCATCGGATCGACCGGGTCACCATTCACCCGCACCTCGAAGTGCAGGTGCGGCCCAGTGCAGTAGCCGCTGCAGCCCACCGCTCCGATCGGTGCGCTGCGACCGACCGTCTCTCCCGTGCCGACTCCGAAGCCAGATAGGTGGTTGTAGGTGGTCGCGAGGCCGTTGTGGTGATCGATGACGATCGTGTTGCCGTAGCCGCTCATCACACCCACGAAAGCAACCGTTCCGGCCTCGGCTGAATAGACGGTCGCCCCATAGGGGGCTCCGATGTCGATCCCGGAGTGGAACCGCTGGTCGCCGAAGATCGGGTGCGTCCTCCAGCCATAGCCCGAAGTGACCTCGCCCGCTGCAGGCCATGCGAGCTGGCCGGTCCCGGCCGGCGCGCTGGAGCCGCCCGAAAGGAGATACCGGATGTGGTCGGACTCGCGCTCGAACTGAGCCTTGGCCTCGAGGTACTCCCGACGCTTTTCTTCGGCGTTCGCAAGCAGACCGTTCTTCTGGTCGAGGATCTGCTGCAGCGCGCTCAGGGCTGCAGATCGCTGCGTGCGGATGGCTTGGATGGCTTCACGATCGGCTTCCAGCCGTCGCTTGTCCGCGGCGATCTCGGCCTGCCGCTCGTCAACCTCGGCGCGTCGCTCCTCGATGAAAGCCCGCATCGTCTCGATCTGTTCGAGTAGTTCCGCGTCACTGTCGAGAGTGGCCTCGTAGTACGCAAAGCGAGTCATCAGATCGCCGAAGTTCTCCGCCGTGAGCAGCGCTTCAACCGACGCGCCGGGGCCAGCCTTGTAAGCGTCGATGGCACGCTCAACGAACAGGTCCTGGCTGGTATTGAACTGATCCGTGACCTCTTCCAGGGTCTCGGTCAGCTCGGTCATTCGTTTTTGTGTGGCCGTGAGGCGGTCGCTCACGACTCCGATCCGTGCCGTCAATTTGGCCAGGCGGGCGTCGAGCGATGCGAGGTCCCCCTCGACGTCGGCTCTCCGAGCATCGAGCTGGCCGATGGCCTGAAGCAGGCGGCTGGCCTGGGCATTGACTCGGGCCAGGCGGCGATCGAGCTCGGCCTGCCGCTCGGCGATCTCCTCAAGACGCGTCGAAGGATCGGCCGTCGCCGGAAGCGCCACGGCGGCAACGAGCCCGACCAGCACGAAAAGGAGCGCGACGAAGCGGCGCGTCATAAGTCCAAGCACTCTAGGCATCCTATTTAACAGGCGTCACACGAACAACAACTTCTTACCTATTCGGCTGCCGGCCCCAGTGACTTGATGCCCGGGGGCGTCGACCGTCGGCGGCCAACTCCTCGGCAGGCCGCTCGCTGCGCTCGCTTACCCACGAAGGCCCCCGCTGGGAGCGGCGGCCTTCTCAAGGGGACAAACCTGCCTCGGAGGACCGCGCTTCGCTCGCCGCTGGCGCCCCCGTGCCCCATGAATTGCCGTCGAGGTGACGTACCGGGTTGATAGCTTGAGCCGATGTACGTAAGGCGCCTGCGACTCGCAGGCTTCAAATCCTTTGCCGAGCCGACGGTCCTCGAGTTCGACCGCGGCGTGAAC
>DATADF010000218.1:0-2731 GCA_036258695.1 Actinomycetota bacterium | reverse complement strand
TCGGAAGGATTATCACGGGGTGCCCGAGCATACTGAGCGTCTAAGCCCATGAACGGGACCAGTTGATGACAGCGCGCTCGCTCCACGGCACGACGTGAACCTCCACGACACCTGGCACGTGGTCGTGCTCGCCGCCGCTCTGATCGGTGCCGCGGCCGGGGCTCTTCTCTTTATTGTGCCGCTGGTCTTCGACGCGGCCCCCGAGGGGTTCGGCCGTTTCCGCCCGGCTCTCTGGGTAATAGTCCTGGTAGTGGCGGCCCTCCTGATATTGGAATGGACCGCCGTCCACTAGGCGTTGAGTAAGATGGGTGCCGCTGAACGACCCGTAGACGACAAGGAGGAGTGCCCGTGGCAATGACCGAGGAGGCCACCATCGGTATCACGGCCTCAGCCGCGTCGAAGGTGACCGAGCTTCTGAACCGTGAGATCTCCGCCTCGCCGGAGGAGCACGTCGGCAAGGACTATGCCCTGCGTGTCGCCGTGCAGCCGGGTGGCTGCGCCGGCCTGCGCTATGCCCTCTACTTCGACGACCGGAAGATGGATGACGACGTCGTCAGCGCCGTCGACGGGGTCGAGATCCGTGTCGACAAGATGAGCGCTCCGTACCTGCGGGGGGCTCAGATCGACTACCTCGACACGCTCGAGGCCTCGGGCTTCACGATCAACAACCCCAACGCCAAAGGCTCCTGCGCCTGCGGCGAGTCGGCTCACTTCTAAGCCGAACAGCAGGGCCCGCACCACATACCTCTCTCATTGCGCGCGCCGCCAAGCGCACTCGAAAGGGCGGCGAAACCCTCCCGGCGGATATGATGCGTGCGCTCATCTAGAGCGGGGGAGGGACCGGCCCGTTGATCCCGCCGCAACCACCGAGGTCGGCAGGTGCGAATCCCGGACGGATGAGTGGGACGAGACGTCAAAAGGCCTCTTCCTCCGGGAATGAGGCCTATTTATTTGGGAGGCATGAGGTGGCAATTCCAACCACGGTCGTCGGGTCGTACCCGAAACCCCCCGACGAAGGCCAACCGTTCACCCTGCGCAAGACCCTGCACGGGCTCGAGCGCGGGTCCAGCACTGAAGACGACCTGAGACAGGCTTTCGAGGATCTCGCATCGCAAGTAATAAAGGAGCAAGAGGCTGCCGGAATCGATCTCGTCACCGACGGCCATGTGCGCTGGGAGGACATCCTCACACCGTTCGCCCGTGTCTTTGCCGGCTTCGAGATCGGGGGCTTGCTCCGTTGGTTCGACAACAATGTCTATTACCGGCGCCCGATCTGCGTCGGCCCGGTTGATTGGGCCGGACCGTCGTCCGTCGAAGCCTTCAAATTCGCGCAGTCGGTTGCCACCAAGCCCGTAAAGGCCGTCATCCCCGGCCCGATCACCTTTGCCCGGCTCTCGATCGACGAGCACTACAGCGACCACGAGAAGTTCGTCGAGGCGTTGGCTTCTGTCCTGGCGCAGGAAGCCTTCGAGTTGGCTGCCGCGGGGGCCGGCCACATCCAGATCGATGAGCCGGCATTGCTGAATGCGCCCGAGGACCTGGCGCTGGCGCACCGAGCTATCGAGCTCGTCGTAGCGGAGCTGAAAGACGTCGAGGTAACGCTCGCCACCTACTTCGGCGATGCCAAGCGCCTGGGGGCGGAGCTGTTCGAGCTCCCCGCTACGGTGTTCGCCCTCGACTTCATCTCCGGCCGCGAAAACGAGCAGCTCGTCGCCGACCTGCCTAAAGACAAGAAGCTTCAGGCCGGAATCGTCGACGCCCGCAACACGAAACTCGAAGCGGCCGATGAGTTGGCCGACACGATCAAGGAGCTGTCCGAGCAGCTCGGCCCCGAACGGTTGCGCGTCGCGCCATCGGCCGGGCTCGAATTCCTCCCGCGCGAGAAGGCCAGAGCCAAGCTTCACCGTCTCGCCGAGGCCGCGCAGAAAGTGAGTGTCTAGATGAGCGATATCGATCTTGCCGGCCCGGGTCTCTGGACAACTTCGGTCGGCAGTCTTCCGAAGCCGGAGTATCTGACCGCGGCACGCAGCCAGTTCGCCCGGGGGGAGATCGACCGCGCCGCGCTTCGCGAGCTAGAGGAAAAGTCGACGCGCGAGTGGATCGAGTTCCAGAATTCGATCGACACCGATCTCGTCGTCGATGGCGAGCAGTACCGCGGGGACATGGTTGCCTATTTCGCCGAGGAGATGCCGGGTCTCGAGATCGGTGGGCTCGTCCGCTCGTACGGCAATCGCTACTACCGGAAACCGATCGCGACCAGTCCGGTGGGCCGCGATCACCCCATCACCGTGGAATGGTGGGAGTTCGCCCAGTCGCTGACAGATAAGCCGGTCAAAGGCATGCTGACGGGCCCGTACACGATCTGCGATTGGTCGTTCAACGAGCACTACGCGACACGGCGCGACTTCGTTCTCGACCTGGCGAAGGTAATCCGCGATGAGGCCCTCGATCTGGAGCGCGCGGGCGCTAAGTTCATCCAAATCGATGAGCCGGCGGCGTCCACCCGTATGGATGAGCTCGACCTTGTTATCGAAGCGATGGCGATCGTGACGGAGCCGCTCACCGCCCATACGATCACTCACATCTGCTACGGGGACTTCCACAACGCGTATCCGAAGATGCTGGAGATTCCCGTTGACCACATCGACCTGGAGTTCGCCAACTCCGAGTACGCCTTGCTGGACGAGTTCTTCGATCACCCGTTTACGAAGTACATCGGGCTCGGCGTAGT
>DATADF010000217.1:0-2342 GCA_036258695.1 Actinomycetota bacterium | reverse complement strand
CCACGGGTCGCCTTCGCGAACGCCTCGATCACGTACTGCGGCTTGAGCGGCCCGTCCTCCGCCTGCGTATACGCGATCGGGTAGTCGCGCGCCCAGCCACGCACCTCAGTAAGCCACGGGTCCAGATCCGGGCCACCACTGTCAGAGAACTCCGTATCGAGTGCCAGCTTTAGTTCGGCGAGGACCAGCTTGGCGTCGCCCACGATCGGAACATCGGCAGCGCGGTTCTTGCCAATCTCGGCCGGATCGGCGTCGACGTGGATGATCTTTGCGTGTGGGGCAAACGTGGCCAGGTCTCCCGTGACGCGGTCGTCGAAGCGCGCGCAAAGACCAATCAATAGGTCCGCTTTCTGCATCGCCGTCACCGCCGCGTAGGTTCCGTGCATCCCCGGCATCCCGAGACACAGGGGATGGGAGTCGGGAAACGCGCCGCGCGCCATGAGTGTCGTAACGACCGGCGCGCCCACGGTGTCGACGAGCTCCCTCAGCTCCGCGGCCGCGCGCGCTTTCAACACCCCGCCTCCGACATAGAACACGGGTCGCCGAGCCTGACGGATCAAAGCGGCTGCGGCCTTGAGCTGGCGAGGGTTGGGACTCAGCGTCGGGCGGTATCCGGGAAGCTCGATCTCAGACGGCCACTCGAAATCAGTGGGAGCTTGCAGCACGTCCTTCGGGACGTCGATCAAGACGGGACCCGGTCGACCGCTCGACGCGATGTGGAACGCCTCCGCGACGACGCGTGGGATATCTGCCGGGTCCATGACTTTGTAGTTGTGCTTGGTCACCGGCAGCGTGATGCCGCATATGTCCGCTTCCTGGAACGCGTCATTGCCGATGACGGGACGCGGCACCTGCCCCGTGATGGCAACCAGCGGGACCGAATCCATGAACGCATCGGTCAGCGGCGTTACGAGATTCGTTGCGCCCGGCCCGGACGTGGCCATGCAGACGCCCGTTTTGCCGGATGCGTACGCGTAGCCCTCTGCCGCGTGCCCGGCCCCCTGTTCATGGCGCATCAGGATGTGTCGGATCGGCGATTCGAGTAGTGGGTCGTAGGCGGGCAGGATCGCTCCGCCCGGGATGCCGAAGACCGTGTCCACCCCGGCGCGCTCCAAAGACCAGACGAGCGCTTGAGCGCCGGTCGCATTCATCGCCGTGTCTTCTTGATTCGGACGCGAATGCGGCGCACTACGCCGACCTTCGTTCTGCCGTCGGGTGCTGGTCCGCCCGAGAGACCGTGCAGTCGTAGGCGGTGAGACCGAACACGGCTCGCTCGAAGGCCTCGGCGGAGTCGTCCCGGCGCTCGAGGGTCATCTCCGGGCACTCGACTGATCCGCCCAGCTGGGCATCCTCGGCCGAGAAGAACCGTTCGAACCACTGACGATGCTTTCCATCCGCCATCTCCAGGCGAACCTGCCCGGGCGCCAGCCACTCGGCCGTCCCCAGGTACTCCCCGTTGTGAATCTCGAACTTCATTGCCGTTCCTTTCCTCGTCCGCCGGTCTTACAAAGGGTGGAAAAGAAAAAACCCCCCGGGTTCGGAGGGTCGGCGCACGCCACTTGCCCCGTGGGGCAGGCGCGCGCCTAGGAAATGCGTACGAGCGTGATGAGGAAGAGCCGAGACTTCGCTCTGGGGACTGCCGTCGTGTGCGTCAACGCAAGGCCCTTCCTTGTGGTGTTGAAAGACCCCGGCGACGACGGCGAGGTGCGCAGCAGTATACGCAATCAGACGCGCGCGTCAAACATTCAACTGCGTCCGAAATGAACCTTCGCGCTAGGGTCGCTGCATGACGGATCCGTACGCGACTCCGACCAATCCGGCGAAAAGGACGAGCGCGGCACTGACCGAAGGACCGGACCGCGCGCCGGCGCGGGCGATGCTCAAGGGAGCCGGATTCACCGACGAGGATCTCGCTCGCCCGATCGTCGGTGTGGCGACGACGTGGATCGAAACGATGCCGTGCAACCTCAACCAGCGCGATCTCGCGACACACGTCAAGGCGGGCATTCGATCCGCCGGTGGGACGCCTATGGAGTTCAACACGATCTCGGTGTCGGACGGCGTGTCGATGGGCACCGAGGGCATGCGGGCCTCGCTGGTGTCGCGTGAAGTCATCGCCGATTCGATCGAGTTGGTGGCACGCGGACACCTCTTCGACCGCCTTGTCTGTCTGGTCGGGTGCGACAAGACGATCCCTGCCGCGGTTATGGCCCTTTGCCGGCTGGATCTGCCGGGCCTAGTTCTCTACAACGGTTCGATCGCTGCGGGGCGCTGGCACGGCGAGGACGTGACGATTCAAGAAGTCTTCGAAGCCGTAGGCCGACATGCCGCGGGAGAGTTGA
>DATADF010000216.1:0-3429 GCA_036258695.1 Actinomycetota bacterium | reverse complement strand
CAGGAGGGAAATTTATCGCTGAAATCGACCATTATCGGAGTGGCCCATGTCGGAAACACGGAAGGCGCGCGCGGTTGGATTAAACCACGTTGCCCTCGAGGTCGGTGACATCGATGAGGCCCTGATGTTCTACGGTCGGCTGTTCGATTTTAAACTCCGCGGCCGGACGGGCACTGCGGCCTTCATCGATCTGGGCGACCAGTTCATTGCGCTGCAGCTAGGCCGACGGCAGGCCGCGGACGATGGCCGCCACTTCGGCCTCGTGGTCGACAACAAGGACGGCGTGCGCCGCGCGCTCGCAGAGGCTGGCATCGAGCCGCTGCCGGGTCCGTTTCTCGACTTCCGCGACCCGTGGGGCAACCGAATCGAGATCATCGCGTACGAGAATGTCCAGTTCACGAAGGCCCCGCACGTGCTGCGAGGGATGGGGCTGGCCCATCTGTCCAAGAGCGAAAAGGCCGTCAGGGAGCTCGCGGATAAGGGTATGGCGCCGGATTGAGGAGGCCGACACACCGCGTGCGACCCTGAAGGTGTTGCTGGCGGTCAGGAGTGCGTGAGGGCAACGCACCTCTTCATTTATTCGATACACCTGACTCGAATAAATGAGGGGTGACTCGTATCCCGGAGACTGACTCGATGGGCCGATTTCCCGGGGTTGGGCCAGGCCGCGACCAACATTCGACCAGAAACGGCTGGCCAAATGGGCGCACGTTGACCGACTGGGGGTGTCCGGAGCTGTGTCGGACGTGTAGCGTAGCAACGGCGGGGGTCGCCGGATTTGGACGATTCTTAACCGGCGAGGGAAATCTTCCCTTCTCGGTCGAAATCCGGCGCCCCGAGGAAGAGGCCGAGCGGTGAGGATCAGCGTGGCCCGACCGGCTTGGGCGCAAAGATCACCTCCCTTTCGGCGGGCCACTTCAGCCGATATCCGAAGCGGATCTCCTTCTGCTCCGATGGGGCATAGTCGCTGCTCCACGCCATCACGCCGCGTCTGTCCTGAACCTGGCGTTCGGTAGGCGGCGTGATCTCCCGCAGCACCTCGACGGCGATCGCCGCGTTCTCCGAGAACGGCACGCGTTCGCCGACAGTGATGCGGATTGGCTGCTTATGGAGGTTCCTGACGGTGGTCTTGAACTCGCGCACGTCCGACCGCGTCTGCCCAATCCAGGACGGCTCGCTCTCCCGGCGGGCGAGCGGAACACGCGTCACTTTCACCTTATCGTCAGCTCCGAACCCAAGGTCGACCGCATCACCTGTTGCGACCAGATTCAGCCGCGCGCGCCCGACATACGCGCCATCGCGATGAAGAGCGACCTCTCCGGGCAGGATTGGACTCTCATCATCGTTCGTGAAGCTGGCTTCCAGGTAGGCAGTCTCGTCAATGACAGGGCTTGCCCTAACGGACAGGACCGGCGTGACAGTGCGCTCGTTCAGCACGAAGCTTTTCGTCGATCCATTGTTCGGGACCGTGACGCGGCCGAGCACATGGAAGGTGGCCTGGAAGGAACTCGCTTCTACGATGGCCTGCTGCTCCGTCGCTTGCTGATCAGCGCCGGGCTTACTCGCCGCCAGTCGCTCCTGCCGCCGAAGATCGCTGAATTCGTCAGGCATCACAGGTGCGGAACTCGGGCGCGCTGGAGCCTCGCGCATGACGGGTTCCAGGAACGACACCTGGAGCGGCGGGAGGTCCGGAGCGGCCGTGCCTCGGTTCACGCGCACGGTCGAGACGGAGAGCTGAACGCTCTCCCAATCTTCACCCGTCCGCTGCGCGACCTGGGCCCGCCGAACTAGAGTGAGGGACGGCTTGACCTCGCTGTCGCCGGTCTCGAGGCGAGCATCGTAGAGTGCTGCCCACCCGGCACCGGCAATGCGGTAGCTCACCTGCAGTTTTCCGGTGACCGGTGCTGGAGCATCGACGGGAATCGCAATATCGCGCTTCGGCGCACCCGGTCGAAGCGGTTGAGGTCGGGCGCGCTCGAGGGCACTGATCTGCGCCTCGAGATCAGCCGTCCGGGCGCGCAAGGTCCGCAGGTCCTCGTTGACCTGGGCCAAGCCCTCGCCGATCGCGTTCCACGCGGTCGCCCACTGCGCCACCTCGAGCGGCTTCGCCTCGTTGGACAGCTTCTCCGGACTGGCTTGAGCGTAGCGCTCGATGACGGCCTTCTTGCCTTCCACAGCGGATATGCGCCCCTGGAGGCTTTCGCGCTCGGCGCGAAGCTGCTTCAGCTTGCTCTCAAGGTCGGTATCACTGACGGGAGCTGGATCTGCGGGTACTGTCCTCACGTCGATAGCGCCGATCGTGAACGGGGAACCTCCCTCCCCTTGCACCCTGAAAGACCCCGGGTCGATCGCAGCTGGAAGCCCGCGTAGCACCAGGGTCGACGTCCCCGCCTGTAAGTCGAGCTGAGCCACTCGGGTAACGATCGCCCCGTCGGGGAACACGATCACACGATCGACCCGCGAGGCGAGGTCGATATCGGCAAGAGCAAGGCTCGGTATGAGGGAAGCTATCCCGAAGAGGAAAACGCGCATGTTCGACCCCTGAACGCTCAAAGTTCAAGAAGGCACCGGCTTTGCGTTCCATTTGGGGCAAGTACCGAACGACACTGAAGCCGAGATAGTAAGTGGCTAGTTCCGGTCGGAATAAGCCGGGCTGATCACGGGCCTCAGAGCAATGCTCCACCTGGTCGCCGACTACACGGGAAGCGGCACGCCCGCCTGATCCGTCAACGGTCGCTCGACGGAGCACAAGACGCGGGTGGTGCGAGAACCTCGAGACGATACTCGGGAGACCAGTCTCTGGACCAGCTCATCACGTCCACAATTTTCGTGACCAGTCTGACTATTCTTCAGGGTGAGCGAGATCTCGGCAGCGGGCTGCACGGCTGAGTGTGGCCCTAGCTATTTGGCGGCGTGATGAAGGCTCACATCGGTGGCTCGCTAGGACGGCTGGCCGTCTCGGGCTCCACCACTTCCACTTTGAGGCCGACCAACGAACCCGAGCGGTTCTCACGCAGCACCTGGTCAATAACGGCCTTGATCGCGGTCGAGAGACTACCCTCATCCTCGGTTGAGACCGACTTCTCTATCAAGGTCTTGCCGTGATAACTCACCACGATGTTCACCTCACCAGGTGGGTTCTCGAGTGCCATGGGTGCTCTCCTTCAAGGCGGGGTCGGGCGGCTGACCGTTCACGCATCGGGACAATCTCAAGCGGGGCGATCAGGTGCGAAATAGGTGCGGCGAGGCGGTTAGCTAGGGAACGCGTTCGGAGAGAGGTTCGAGGTACTCTGAACCTGAGTGGGCGGATCCGCGCTGTACGGCGAGCCCCCCAGCCAGCCGAATACCCTGTATCCCCTCTGGCCGGCAATCGTGGCGAGAGTTTCGACTGACCATGCTGATGCCGCCTTTAGAGGACCCCATGACGCC
>DATADF010000215.1:0-4431 GCA_036258695.1 Actinomycetota bacterium | reverse complement strand
GTGGAAGGCATGGAGCTGGTGCTCACCGGGGAGGCGAACGACTACGTCTGCAAAGGGATGGGCGGCGGGCGTGTCGTTATCCGTCCGCCCGACAACGATGCCGGCGAGCCGTACCTCGCGGGTAACACCGTCCTATACGGGGCCACCGGCGGGCAGTTGCTCGTCGCCGGCCGCGTCGGCGAGCGTTTCGCCGTACGGAATTCCGGGGCCGTAGCGGTCGTCGAAGGCACCGGCGATCATGCGTGTGAATACATGACCGCCGGCGCGGTCGTCATCTTGGGACCGACCGGGATGAACCTGGGGGCCGGCATGAGCGGCGGCGAGGCGTACGTCTATGACCGAGATGGCGAGCTCACGCTCAACCTCAACACCCAGTTGGTCGCGGCGTACGAACCTACAGCCGGGCAGCTCGAGTCGCTCAAGCGAGTGATCAGTCTGCACGCGGAGGCCACCGGCTCGACGCGCGCGATCGGCATCCTCGAGACCTGGACCGTCGAGGCCGCCGCCTTCAAGCGCGTGGCGCCGGTTGCAGAGGTCGCTCGGCTCGAGGCCCTGTTCGAAGGGACCGCAGCCGCCGCGATCTAAGCGCATACTCCCTTCGATGCAATCGGAGTTGCGCGCCGTCACCGACGAGGTGGTCGCGTGTCATCGATGCCCTCGCCTGGTCGAGTGGCGTCAACGCGTCGCGACAGAGAAGCGCGCCGCCTTCGCGAACCAGGAGTACTGGGGTCGCCCGCTGCCGAGCTTCGGGGATATGCGCGCACGACTTCTAATCGTCGGACTGGCTCCGGCCGCGCACGGCGGAAACCGAACGGGGCGGATCTTCACCGGCGATCGCTCGGGCGATTGGCTCTTTGCGTCCCTCCACCGCGTAGGTTTTGCCAATCAACCGACTTCGGTGGCGCGGGACGACGGGCTCCGTCTTACCGACGCGTACATAGCTGCGGCGGTGCGCTGCGCTCCGCCTCAGAACAAACCGACCGTTGCCGAGCGCGAGCGATGTCGTCCGTACCTGACACGCGAGATGGCCGCGCTACGAAGGCTGGAGGTTGTCGTCGCGCTGGGCTCCATAGCGTGGGCGACGGTGCTCACGTGCGCGCGCGAGCTTGGGTGGGACGTGCCGCGTCCTCAACCGCGCTTCGGTCATGCCGCCAGCGCGGAGCTAGGTCCCGTCACACTCATCGGTTCGTATCACCCGAGCCAGCAGAACACTTTCACGGGAAAGCTCACAGAACCCATGCTCGACGCCGTATTCATGCGCGCTAGGAAGATTCTTACAGCCGCAAAGCGGACATAAATACCCAAAAGCCGACAGCTCGCAGAAAAGGGCTCGGAGACGGAGTGCCGTATTCCTCTAGGCTGTCGTTTCTATCTCTGGGCCAGCCAGTTCGAGAGCCGACAACGCGGGAGGTTGCATGCCAGCACGGCGGGGATTGGCGATATTCGTCCTTGTCACGGTTGCTCTGACTCCGATAGCACTCGCTTCACCGCAGAAAGTCGCAAGCCCACAGACCGATGATCTCTCGATCAGCATTGAACGGATTTTGAACTTGGCGCGGATCGACGCGCCTCCCGTCGGAACCGGGTTGCAGATCCACGCGGACTTCCCCGCTACAGCACCGCTGTGGCTCGGCGACACGAAGATTCGCTCTCTGACTGCCGAGATCACGCCGGCCGGCATCCCACGAGTCGTGAATGTCGTGACGTCCGAAGCTCGGAGTCAGCGCCGCGGGCCACGCGGGCGTGTGGCGGAATGTGAGGATGCGCACTATGCCGCGTCGGGTCCCGCGTGGGCCGGGTACGAGATGCCGATCACGTGGTACTTCAATCTCAATTCCGTTCCTGACTATCTGAGTGACCGCGGAACCCTGCAGGCCATACGACGCGGGCACCGCGCGTGGCCGCGCGAGCTAACGAATTGCAGCCGAGTGGGGAACAACTTTCACTACCGCTACGCGGGAGATACCGATCGTGGCGTCGACTTCGACGGCCAGAACACAATCGACTTCGCACAGCTCGGCCGCCCGCTCGCCGTGAATTACCTGTGGTACTCCACCGAGTCGATCCTCGAAGTAGATCTTCGCTTCAACCCCAAGTACCGCTGGACGAACACCGACGGCAGCCGCAACGCCTATCACGTCATCAACGTCGCCACCCACGAACTTGGGCACCAGCTCGGCCTGGACGACCTCGGCCGGGCGCACGCGACGCTGACGATGTTCGGTCAGATAGGGCTCGGGGAGGTCAACAAGGTCACGCTCGGCACCGGCGACCTAGTCGGCGCCTCCCAGGTCTCTCCCTAGTTCGACGCCCCACCTCTAGAGGCCGACCGTCTCCAAGTGGCGGGCCAGAGTCTCCGCCGCCCATTGGCGTTGCGCCTGCGCCTCTCCGGGGTGATGGCCTAACCACTCGTAGCCGCCGAGTGCATCCCAGCCGGGCGCGGCCAACGACTCGACCTCTGCACGCAGCGCGTCGGTGAGCGGCGCGTCGCCCGCGGTCATGTCCCGAAGAGTTCGCAAGCCCAGGGCCGTATGACGCACGAGGTCGCGGGCGACGCGGCGGAGGCCGAACGTGAGACCCGACAAATTGGTTTCCGACAACCCCACGAACAGCGCTCGAACGCGCGATAAGTACAGCGTTCCCTCGATAAGCAGGTGCCAGCAGAGGCTCCCGCGCGCAAAAGCTGCTCGGTCCTTGGGATCGCGACGCACCTGTTCGGAGGCCTGGGCGAAGCGGACCGTGAGCAGCTCGTTGAAAGCCCCATCGATCCGGAGCGCCTGATTCTGCAATCGCGTTGCCATCTCGGCCTCGTCTCGCTGAGCGACCTCCGCGTAGAACCGGTCGAGAAAAACCGTATGGCGCGCCACATCGACAAGGTGTGTCGTCAAGACCACCTGCTGCTCCTCATCCGGAGCGGCATCCACGAATGGGACCAGTGCGGTGCTGGCGCGTTCCTGGCCCACCGCCAGCGGAGCGAGGGCACCCAGTAGGGCGCGTCGCCAGTCGGCATCGAGCGATTCCCATGCCGACGCGTCGGATGTGAGCTGGACCGACCCGGCCCCCCACTGCGCGCGCTCCCATTCGTAATACAGGGCTCGGTATCCGGGAAGCTCTCCCCAGGCGGTCGCGAGCGCGTGGTCGATCTCGCGCAAATCGAATTCGACAGGCCGTTCAGAGAACATGGGCCAGGAAGGATTTCGTCCGTTGGTCGCTGGGGTTCTTGAAGATGGATTTGGGCGGACCGTCCTCGAGCACACGGCCTTCATCCATGAACAGCAGCCGCGATCCGACTTCGCGCGCAAATCCCATCTCGTGAGTCACAACGACCATGGTCATACCCTCATCGGCGAGGCGCTTCATCGTGTCGAGCACCTCCTTGACGAGCTCCGGGTCCAGAGCAGAGGTGACTTCGTCGAAAAGCATGAGTTTGGGCCGCATCGCGAGAGCCCGCGCTATAGCGACACGCTGCTGTTGCCCCCCGGAGAGCTGGCCCGGGTAAGCATGGGCCTTGTGCTCCAATCCCACGTGCTTCAGCTCCTGCATGGCTCGGTCGCGTGCCTCCCCCTCGGACAGATTCAGCACCTTTCTCAATGCGACCATGATGTTTCCCTGCGCGGTCATGTGCGGAAACAGGTTGTAGGCCTGAAACACGATTCCGATGTGGGTCCGGCATTTGTTGAGATTGACCCGGACGTCGGTTAGGTCTTCACCGTCGAAAAGAACCCTGCCGGAGGTGGGCTCCTCCAAGAGGTTCATACAGCGCAGCAACGTCGACTTGCCGGACCCCGAGGGCCCGATAACCACCACCACGCTCTTGGGCTCGATGTCGAGGGTGATGCCGCGCAGCACGTGGTTGTCGCCAAACCACTTGTGGACGTCCTCGAGTCTGACCAGGGCCGCGCCGTTCGAGGAAGTCTTGGCTCGCGGCATCGGCTAGGCCCCCACTCCCACGAGTCCGCTCCGCAGCCGTTTCTCGAGGACGTTCACAAGTCGGATCAGCGGAAGGGTGATCACGAGATAGCCGATCCCGGTTGCGATGTAGGCGGTCGCGTTGAAGCTGTTCGCCACCACGTGGTCGCCCACATTCATCAGATCTCGCTCGCCCGCTGTAAGGCCCAGAACGATGATCAGCGCGGTGTCCTTGATCAGGATCACGAACTCGTTCATCAACGGGGGGATAACCCGTCTCACCGCCTGCGGCAGGATCGCATAGCGCATCGCCTGCAGGTAGGACATTCCCAAGCCTCGTGCGGCCTCCAGCTGTCCCCGCTCGATCGACTGAATACCGGCGCGGAAGACCTCGGCTAGATACGCGCCCGCGTTGAGGCTGAAAGCGATGATGCCGGCCGTATAGGTATCGACGTTCACCCCAAGTCCTATCGGTAGGCCTATACCGATGAAGATCAGCTGCCAGATCAAGGGCGTCCCACG
>DATADF010000214.1:0-7031 GCA_036258695.1 Actinomycetota bacterium | reverse complement strand
CCCCATTGCCGCGGTCATCATTGTCGGCTCGCTGGCGCGTAGCGGCATGGTTCGGAGGAGGGACGCGACGCCGGCTTGAGCCGGAGTGATGGGCCCGCTATCGCCGGCCTCTTTGCTTAGGGTTAGTCGAGGTCCCCGGCTTCGACGCGCTCCAGACGGATGTCGCGTACCAGCTTGTGTCCCGTCAAAGCTTGGAGCGTCTCGGGCTCGTCCATACCTTCGGCAAGCATGCTCACGAGGTCGCGCAACGAGATAATCCCGACGACCTCACCGGAGCCCGCTACGACGGGGAGGTGGCGAAACCAGCGGTCGAACATGATCTGTGCGGCGTCGCGCAGGCCTGAGTCGGGTCCGACGGTGACGGGGTTCTTGGTCATAACGTCCCGAAGGCTGACGGACTTGGGATCGTGACCCTCGGCCACGACTCGAAGGACATCCCGCTCGGTGACTATGCCGGCCAGGTCACCACCCTCCATGACCAGCAGCGAGCCCGTCTGCTGCTGCCACATCTTGGCCGACGCCTCCGCGAGTGTGTCGTCGGGCGCGTCGGTAACGGCCGCTTTGGTCATGATGTCGGAAACCTTCATCGTTCCGATTCTAAAGCCCGTCCGCCGAGCGCCGCCTTGGGCACTAACGCGCGCCTTCCCTAGACTGCGGAGGATGCGACTGGGGCTTGCTCTACCTCACTACGACACGAGTTTTGCCGGCCAACCTGCGGCGTGGGAATCGCTCAAACGCGTCGCGACCGTTGCAGAGCAGAGTGGGTTCGATTCTCTGTGGGTGTCGGACCATCTCTTTCTCGATTGGGGGAAGTACGGGGGGCCCGACACGCGTCAGGGCTCATTCGAGTGTTGGTCGACGATGACCGTACTTGCCGCCGTAACGAGCAAGGTCCGCATCGGCTCGCTCACCCTGTGCAACGACCTGCGGAACCCCGGATTGCTCGCAAAGATGGCCGCGTCGCTGGATCTTCTCAGCGGCGGCCGCCTGGACATCGGAATGGGGGCCGGTTGGTACGAGCCCGAATACCAAGCCGCGGGCATTCCGTTCGACAGACCGCGCACTCGCATCGACAGACTCGGCGAGGCCGCCGAGATCGTCCGGGAGCTGCTGTCGGGCGAGGAACTTACTTTCAAGGGGCGCTACTTCACTTTCGATGGTGCGGTTTGTCGACCGCGCCCCAAGCAGCAACCCCATCCCCCGATCTGGATTGGCGGGAAAGGAGATCGACTGCTGCGGACGGTTGCACGCGTCGCGGATGGCTGGAACTTCTCGTGGCTCGGCTCGATCGACACATATCGAGAGCGCGTCCAGGCTCTGGTGAAAGCCTGCGCCGGCGGCGATCGCGATCCGAACTCGATTCGACGCTCGGTCGGCGTGTACATGATCGCCGGACACGACGATGCCGATGCAATGCGTCGCTACGAACGCCTAGTCGAGCGCACACCACGCGGGGTTTTGCGACCTTCTGACGCAGGCGCGGGAGTATCCTGGAAGGAGTTCAAGGCACGAAGCTTTTCCGGCACGATTGCGGAGGCGAGCGACAAGCTCGCAGAGTTGAAGACGCTCGGGGTACAAGAAGTTGTTGTGAGCGTCGGAGCTCTACCGTTTCAGGTGTCGGACTTAGAGGACGTGGAACTGATCGGGACCGAGATTGGACCCGGGATAAGAGACGGAGGCTGACATGAGCGGAATAGGGGCTCCGGAGATTCTCTGGCTCCTGCTAATCCTGCTGCTCCTGTTCGGCGCGTCGCGGCTACCGAAGCTGGCTCGCTCCATCGGGCAAGCCGGCAAGGAGTTCAAAGAGGGGCTTAAGGAGGGCTACACAGAACAACCCGTCGAAGGCCCGTGCCCGTTCTGTGGGACCGCGGTCGCGGCGGATTCAAAGTTCTGCCCCGGATGCGGCAAGCCGGCGGCCGAGATCGTCGCCGAAAAGCAGAAGCAAACGCCTAAGTCGGCGTAAGCACCACCTTCATCGCCTCGCGCGCGGCAAACAACTCGTAGCCCTCGGGCGCTCGGTCCAGAGGCAACCGGTGAGTGATCACGGCCGTGGGGTCCACTTCGCCCTTCGCCACCGCGGTCAGCGCGTCCTCCCAGTGTCCCTGCACGTTCGCCATCCCCGCAAAACGAAGGTCGAGTCCACGTATCCAGACCCGCCCCATCGGAAACTCGTAGCGCTCCGCACCGTACACACCCACGACCGCGACGACTCCGCCGTCGCGCGTACATCGCCGCGCGCTCTTGAACGCATCCACCGAACCCACCGCTTCAATGACGACGTCGGCAAGGCGCCCGAACGTGGCCTCCCTCACCTCTACTTCGGCATCCTTTCCGGAGACGTCGATGGCCTCGATGCCGAATCGCTCCCGGGCGAAGCTCACACGCGCCGGATCCTGATCCAGAACTAAGAGTGGCAGCGCACCGAGCCGCTTTGCCGCCGCCGCGCAGAAAAGGCCGACCGGGCCGGCCCCTATAACGACGACGGCCCGATCCGGCTCGATCTCGGAGAGAGCCGCGGCGTAGAAGCCCGTCGCCAGGATGTCTCCGGAGAACAGGGCCTGTTCGTCGGTGAGCTCGTCCAAAGCTCCGTCGAGCGTATGGAGGTTGATGTCCGCGTTAGGTACGCGGACGTACTCGGCTTGCGCGCCCTCGAGGTCACCGGTCAGGGCTCCCAGGCCCAACGCCCGCCGATTCAGGCAGTGGTTGAAGCGGGAATCAATGCACGGGCTGCACGTGCCGCACGCGATCAGAAACGATCCCACGACCCGCTCGCCTTCGTAGTGGCGGGAGGCGTGGTCGCCCAGCTCCTCGATCGTGCCGACGAACTCGTGACCGATCACGCATCCGTCCCGCATTCCGGGGGTCTTGCCGTCCAGGATGTGAAGGTCCGAGGCGCAGATCGCGCTGAGTGACACTTTGACGATCGCGTCCTGGGGCTCCTGAATCCGCGGCCGCGGGACATCGGTGACGAGGACGCTGTGGGGGGCGTCGAAGACGACGGCCTTCATGGGAGTCGGCTCGCAGATGTCATCGCGGTGGCTATCCTGAATCAGAATTCCCTCGTCGGCACGGCGACAGGCCCGACCGAGAGGCCTTAACACGCAATGTAAGGTGTAAACATGACTAACTTCCGCGACTACTTCCGGGCCATCCGGGCGGAGATCGAGCAGATCACGCCGGAGGAGCTTCATCAGCGGCTCCAGGCGGGCGAGGACGTACAGGTCCTCGACGTCCGTGAGGCCGACGAGGTCGCCTATGGCTTGATTCCCGGAGCCAAGCACCTCAGCCGGGCGCACTTCGAGAGCAGGGTCGAGGACGTCGTGCCCGACAAGGACAAGCCCGTCATCGTCTACTGCGCCTCCGGAGCGCGTAGCACCTTTGCCGCGCGCACCATGAAGGAACTCGGTTACCAGAAGGTGGCGAACGTCGCCGGTGGGTTCATGCGCTGGCGCGAGATGGGCTTCGACTACGACATTCCCCGCATCCTGGAGGGCTCCCAGAGAGACCGCTACTCGCGGCATCTCGTCCTGCCGGAGGTTGGCGAGGAAGGGCAGTTGAAGATGCTCGGTGCGAAGGTGCTGTGCATCGGTGCCGGCGGCCTCGGTTCACCGGCGCTCCTCTACCTGGCCGCGGCCGGCGTGGGCACGATCGGCGTCGTCGACTCGGACACCGTGGAGGAGAACAACCTGCAGCGGCAGGTCATCCACAACACGGATCGCATAGGGATGTTGAAGGCCGAATCGGCCAAGGAAGCGATGACGAAGCTGAACCCCGACGTCACGGTGAACATGCACGCATTCCGTTTGGACGAATCAAACGCCCGTGAGGTGATCTCGCAGTACGACGTCGTCGTCGACGGCTGCGACAACTTCGATACACGGTACGTCGTCAACGATGCGTGCGTCGCGCTCAACAAGCCTGTTGTGCACGGGGCGATCTTTCGCTTCGAGGGAATGGTCTCGACGTTCCGCACCGACGAGGGGCCCTGCTACCGGTGCCTGTATCCGGAGGCCCCTCCTCCGGAGCTGGCCCCTACCTGAAGTGAAGCTGGGGTCCTGGGCGTGCTCCCAGGCATCATCGGCTGCCTCCAAGCTAACGAGGCGCTGAAATTGATAGTGGGCTACGGCGAGCCACTCGTGGGACGACTGCTCACCTTCGACGCGCAGACAACGCGCTTCGCGGAGGTCAAGGTCCGCAAGGACCCGAAGTGCCCCGTTTGCTCGGCCGAGGCGGCCGGCGAGACTGCGGCTCCCGAGCGCGTCTTGCGCGTCGCCAACTAAACGACCGAAGCACGTTCCGACGGCTAGGGTTGCCGGCCTATGAAGGTCGCCGTGCTCGCCGACACCCACACGATGTATTCGATGCGCTCGACTCCGACGCGAATGCTGCCCATGGGCGCGTGGCCCTATCTCGAGAGCGCGGATCACATCCTCCATGCCGGCGACGTGTGCGATCCGCTGCTGCTCGACGAGCTGAAGGCGTGCGCGCCCGTCACCGTCGTAGCCGGTAATTGCGACCCGCCATCGGTGCGGGAGTGGGGGGCCGAGGACGAAACGACGGTCGAGCTCGGCGGAATCAGGATCGGGATGGTGCACGATTCCGGGCTCACGCCGGGTCGCCGAGACCGCCTGCGGGAGCGGTTTCCGGGTGCCCGCGTCGTGGTGTTTGGCCACTCCCACTTGCCCGTAAATGAGGACAAGGACGGCCTTCTCCTATTCAACCCGGGTAGCCCTACGTGGAAACGACGGGCCCCCTTCGCCTCGATGGGCCTGCTGTGGATCAATGACGGCGAGGTCGACGGCGAGATCTTCCCGGTATGACAGCGGGGCGTTCGCTTCGAATCGCCCTGCTCACCTACAGAGGAAATCCGCATTCCGGGGGACAGGGCGTGTACGTCCGCTACCTCAGCAGGGCGCTCGCCGAATTAGGGCACCGCGTCGAGGTCTTCTCCGGCCCCCCTTACCCAGAGCTCGACGACGGCATTGGTTTCACGAAGGTGCCGAGCCTCGATCTCTACCGCGCCGAGGACCCATTCAGAGTCCCGCGCCGTGAGGAGTTTCAGGGCGCGACCGATGTGCTCGAGTTCGCGCTGATGTGCACCGCCGGGTTCCCCGAGCCGCTCACGTTCAGCCTGCGCGTGGCTCGCTTGTTGCGCGACCGAGCGGGGGATTTCGACGTAGTCCACGACAACCAGGGCCTCGGGTACGGCTTGCTGCATACGGCCCGTCGGTATCCCGTCGTGGCGACCGTCCACCATCCCGTATCCATCGATCGACGCCTCGATTTGCTTCGCGCATCGGGTCTGAAGAAGAGGATCTCCTTGCAACGCTGGTACGCATTTACACGCATGCAGCGGCGCGTCGCTCGCCGTCTGCCGCAGCTGATCGCCGTGTCCCAGTCGGGGCGCGACGAGACGATCAGGGAATTCGGCGTTGCCGAGCGCAAGGTCGCCGTCGTCTCCAATGGAGTCGATACGGATCTCTTCCGACCGCTCCCGGAGGTCCCGCGCGTCCCGGGTCGGCTGATCACTACCGCTAGCGCGGACGTGCCTCTCAAGGGCCTCATCTATCTGATCGAGGCCGTTGCGAAGCTGCGGACTGAGGCCCCCGCAGAGCTCGTCGTGGTCGGAGCTCCGCGACCCGGGTCGGAAGTCGATCGCGCTCTCGACCGCTTGGACGTACGAGATGCGGTTCGCTTCGAGGGGCGCGTCGACTGGGGCCGATTGGTTCGGCTCTACGCAGAGGCGCAGGTCGCGGTCGTCCCCTCTCTCTACGAAGGGTTCTCATTGCCGGCTGCAGAGGCGATGTCCTGCGGACTCCCGCTCGTCGCGACAACCGGAGGCGCGCTCCCCGAAGTTACAGGTGATCAGGGGCGGGTCGCGCTGCTAGTCCCTCCTGCCGATCCGTCGGCGCTGTCGCTGGCGATATCCACTTTGCTCGCCGACGAGCCGCTCCGCACGCGGATGGGAGCGGCAGGTCGTGCGAGGGCACTGGAATTGTTCAGCTGGGACAGAGCCGCAGAGGAAACGGTCGCCGTCTACGAGCGAGTCATGACCGCATGCTGACCGTCGACTTCGAGAGATGGCCTGTGGGGCCGGCCGATCTAGTGCTGGATGTCGGTTGTGGCGGGGGGCGCCATTCCTTTGCCGCGCTCAAAGCGGGCGCGGCGGTGGTCTCGATCGACCTAAAGCCGACTGTGCTCCGGGAGGTGGCCGACATGTCGGCCGCACTGGTCGAAAGCGGCCAGGTCGGCGGGCAGCTCGCGGCCACCGCTCGCGCGGACGTCCTTCGTCTGCCGTTCCCGGAGGCCACGTTCGACTGTGTCATCGCTTCCGAGATCCTGGAACACATCGCCTCCGACGGCGACGCTATTAAAGAGATAGCGCGGGTTCTGAAGCCGGGTGGCCGGGTGGCGGTCACCGTTCCGCGGGCCTGGCCGGAGCGAGTGTGTTGGGCCCTGTCGCGCGAGTACCGCTCCTCACCGGGGGGGCACGTTCGCATCTATCGCGCGGAAGAGCTCACTCGCAAGCTGGAGGGGGCCGGGCTCAGGCCGCGAGCTTCCCACCACGCCCACGCGTTGCACTCTCCGTACTGGTGGCTGAAATGTGTATTTGGGGTGAACAACGAGCGCGCGCCGGTGCCGAGGATCTATCACTCCTTTCTGGTGTGGGAGCTCACACACCGTCCCGCCTTCACCCGTTTGTTCGAGCGTGCTCTCGATCCGTTGCTCGGCAAAAGCTTCGTCGTCTACCTCGAAAAAGAAGGTGCGAAATGAGTAGCCTGGCGTTCGACGCGCATCAAAGTGCTCAGTCGATCCTTGCGGTGCAGACCGAATACGGCGCGATCCCTTGGTGGCCTGGGGGCCAACTCGATGTGTGGAACCACGTCGAGAGCGCAATGGCCTTGGACGCGTGTGGGTTTGCCCGTGAAGCCGAGGCGGCCTATCGATGGCTCGCGGCCATTCAAAGAACCGACGGAGCATGGTGCGCTGCCTACGTCGATGGCCGCCCAACCGACGCGACGCTGGACGCG
>DATADF010000213.1:0-9603 GCA_036258695.1 Actinomycetota bacterium | reverse complement strand
GACGTGGTCGCCGCGGCCTCGTCACTGCAGTCCCATGCGACCTCGAACGTGTCGAACGTCGCCCAAGCCGCCGCCCTCGCCGCGGTAGCGGGCGACCTGGAGGCGGTGAACGAGATGTGCATCGCCTTCGACCGCCGCCGTGCGACCATGCACAAACTACTGAACGACATACCCGGGGTCGTGTGTCACGAGCCGGAAGGCGCGTTCTACTGCTTCCCATCGCTCAAGCAGCTGATTGGTCAGACCGTCGGAGGCGTGGCGATCACCGACACACTGATGCTCGCCGAGGTGATCCTGGACCAGGCCAAGGTGGCGATCGTGCCTGGCGATGCCTTCGGAGCGCCGGGCTACGCGCGACTTAGTTACGCGCTCGGCGACGACGACCTCGTGGAGGGAATCGGCCGGATCGCAGACCTTCTCTCCTAGGCGAAGTCTCCGGTCCAAGGACCGGCTTCCGGTACGAGACCAGGAGTTGGCGGCTTAAGTCGTCTTGACTATCAAGAGGTCGCAGGGCGCGTGGTGCGACACCTTGTTGGGGACGCTGCCCAACAGAAACCGCTGCACACCGGTCATGCCCTTGTTTCCGACGACAAGTAGGTCGGCCCCGACTTTTTCCGCAACGTCGATGAGCACCTCAGAGGGATCGCCTTGCTCGAGGCGAGCGTTGGGCTCGACACCCTCCTCGCGCGCGGCCTTCTGAGCGCGCTCTAAGACCTCGTCGCCCGTCGCCGCGGTCGCGGCGTGTTCCATGTCCTCTCGCAGCGCATAAAGAACGGTCAGCTCGGCGCCTTCACTTGCGGCCAGCTTGGAGGCCTCGGCAAGCGCAAGCATCGAGGTGTCGGAGCCATCGACACCGCAGATGATCTTGGAGTAGGCCATTACTCCGTAGTCCTAACGATCAGGACGTTGCATGGGGCGTGATGCGACACCTGATTGGCAACGACTCCCAACGGGAAGCGCTTCGACATGCCGCGGTTGCCGACCACTATGAGGTCCGCGTCCTCTTCTTCGGCAAGGTCGATGAGAACCTCGGCCGGATCGCCCTCTCGCAGAAAGGTCTTTATCGTGACGTTGGCGCCGTAGTGCTTCTCGACATCGGTCAGCAGCCCCTGCCCGGCGTCGACCCCTCGCTGCCCGCTCGGGTCCCGAAGCGGCGAGCCCTCCGGGGTTTTCGACGGAGGCTGGCTATAAGCGACTAGAAGCTCGGCCCCCGATTTCTCCGCGAGCTCCGCAGCGCGCGCTACGGCGCGCGACGCAGGCCCATACCCGTCCGTCCCGACGAGGATTTTGTTGAACACGGCGCCGAAGATATCCGAGCACCGCCCCTGGTTCCAGGCGCCGTCCCCGCTCCTAGCACTTCATCACGGGCTCGCCCTCGACCGAATGGCGAGTCCCGCGCTGGTCCAGGAGAAGCGGAATCAACGGTTCGGCGGCTTGCCCGAGTGTGATGTACAGACCCCCGCCCCTCTTGGCGTAACGAATCCCATGAAGTGCGAGCGTTACGGCGTTGTCCTTCACCTGCTGGGCGGTGAGCAAATAGCCGCACGGCGGAGGGTCCTGCACCTGCTCTTCCGTCGGCGCCTGGTTGTCCGCTCCTCCGAAGTAGACCGGGGCGCTTCGTTTGAGCCCCTCGAGGATCTTTCGCCGCTCGGCCGCCGCGGTCACACGCATCGCCTCGATCCCGCGCTCTCTCATGAACCTCAGCACCGCGTGCGACACCGCCATGTGACTGTCGACCCGCCGAAGCATCACGGCCGCCGAGCTCTGCACCTCGCCGGGCCCGTTCCGAACGTCCATGTCGACGCGCGTCTCCACGAGTATTCCGAGCGAGTGACGTAGCCCCATCGCATTGCGGGCGATCCCTTCGTCCGCGTCACCGGCCGACTGGTAGACGTTCTGGTCGGCAACCTCGTATTGCCCGTACTCGTCGGCGGTGTACCCCGCAGCCTCCGCATCGGCCGCGATGTATTCCTCGGCGAGGACCACGGCGAGATCGTGCACGTCCTGATCGGTGTTCAGATTGCGCGGCCACAGATACAGCACTTCGTCGTCGTAGACGACGGGGATCGAGGGCCCGTACTCGTGCAAGTCGATCACCGCATCGGGCTCCCACTCCAGCACGACGGAGGCGACGGCGCGCGCCTCGGGCGTCTCGAGGTTGAGGTGGTCGCGATTGATGTCGACGCCAGTGGAGTTCCCGCGCGCGTTTGCCTCGCGCCCATCGGGATTTACAGTCGGAATGAACAGGATCGTCTGACCTGCCAGCTGCTTAAGGAGCTCGCGGTCATCAGTGAATGCCAGATCGCGCAGCAGCATGAGGCAGGCCTCGCGACCGGCGGGCTCGTTGCCGTGTTGCGTGCACACGAACAAGACCGTGGGCTCTCGACGCGCCACCGCCACCGGGCGGGGCCGGGGATAGCCGAGATGCACGAGCTGCAGCGGGCGCTTCTGCGCCGTCTTGCCGATCTCGCTGACGCTTACGCGTTCGGACAGCGCGTCGACTTGCGCAAGGAACTTGAGCTCGTCGCCATGGGTGGTCCAGGCCGCGCCCTCGCTCTTCTCGAATCCGGTGCGGGGCGGCGCCTGCTGCTCGGCGGTAGCCGCCCCGGAAAGGGATGCCGCCAGAGCCACGGCCACCGCAAGTCCGATCAAGGTCCTTTTCACCGTCGCGCCTCAGAGCCCCCCTTGGACCGGCGTTTTCGTGTAGAGGATTGGCCGGAAGCAGACGCTCTCCTTTGGCGCGGCAATCCGCCCTTGGCGCGAGCTCGAACCAGACCCTCGAGGACCCGGAGATCGCGCTCGAACACGCGGCGCATGAGCGGTCTAAAGGCGGTCAACCCCAGCGATCCGATCGCGCCCAGCTGCGGGTTACGCAATTCTTCGCGCCAATCGAGTCGGGTCTCGCTGGTCGTAAGAGGCGTCAGCTCGAGAGTGCCCGTGCCCTGCACCCACCCCAGATGTGCGATCTGAAGCACGCTGGGAGGTTCCCAGATCGTCACCTCGATCACATCGCGCGTCCTCAAACCACCGATGGAGATAGTCGCCTGCGCGCGCACGCCCACTCCGGTGCGATCGGATGAGATCACCTCGAAGTCACTGCCCTCGAGCATCCAATCCCCCAGGTGGTCCCAGTCCGTGAGCAATTCCCATACGACTTCGGGGGGGCCGGGCAGGACACGCGACAACTCGATCCGAACGGACCACTCGCCCGGCAACGCGACAAAGCGCGGCATTAGACGCAGCGAGGCACTCCTCGAATTGGGGCGGCCACGCGGCTTCGACGTCCTTCAGTCGACGAGCTTGCGCCGCAACAGGTCGTTCACCACGCCCGGATTAGCACGGCCGGATGTCTTCTTCATGACCTGACCGACGAGGAAACCGATCGTGTTCATCTGGCCTGCACGTACCTTGTCGGCCGCCTCGGAGTTTTCGGCGATGACCTCGTCCACCGCGGATTCCAGCTCGCCCTTATCCGAAACCTGTCGGAGCCCTTTTTCTTCGGCGATGCTCTGAGGAGCGGAGCCGGTCGCGAACATCTGGGCCAGTACCTCCTTCGCCTGCTTGCCGGAGATCTCGCCGGAGTCGATCAAAGAGATCAGTGCCGCGAGATGCTCGGGCTTGATCTTCGACTCCCACAACTCGATAGCCGCCTCGTTCAACAGCCCATAAAGGTCGGCGATGATCCAATTCACAACTTTCTTTGCATCTCCGCCATACGCCTTGGCAGCCGTCTCGAACCAGCCCGCAGTCTTGGTCGACGCGGTGAGGATTGCGATGTCCTTGTCCCCCAACCCGTACTCCGAGGCCAGCCGGGCACGACGCTGCACGGGCAGCTCGGGAAGCGACGCCCTGATCTCCTCAACCCATGCGGGCTCGGGTTCGAACGGTACGAGGTCGGGCTCCGGGAAGTAGCGGTAGTCCGAGCTGTACTCCTTCAGCCGACCCGGAAATGTCTTGCCGGTGTTCTCGTCGAAGTGGCGCGTCTCTTGCACGAGCGACTCGCCCGCTGCGAGCGCTTCGCGCTGGCGCTGCTCTTCGAACTCAAGAGCCCGCGCAACCGAACGGATCGAGTTCATGTTCTTGACCTCGACCTTGGTGCCGTGCTCTGTCTCGCCGGCGCGACGGACCGAGACGTTGGCATCGACACGGAGTGAGCCTTCCTCCATGCGCACGTCGGACACGCCCAGAGACTCCAGCAGTGCGCGCAGCTCGGTCACGAACATGCGCGCCTCCTCCGCCGAGGAGATGTCGGGCTCGGTGACGATCTCCACCAAAGGAGTACCGGCGCGGTTGAAGTCCTCGAGCGAGTAATCGGACTCAGCGAGCCTCCCCGCCCCGCCTATGTGGACGGACTTGCCGGTGTCCTCCTCGAGGTGGACGCGCGTGATCCCCACCCGTTTGGTTCCGAAGTCGCCGGAGATCTTCACCGCGCCTCCGACCGCAAGGGGAATGTCGTACTGGCTGATCTGGTAGTTCTTCGGCATGTCCGGATAGAAGTAGTTCTTCCGGTGGAAGAGCGAGTGCTCGACGATGTCGCAGTCAAGCGCCACTCCGATGCGAATCGTGTGCTCCACCGCCTTGCGGTTCGCTACGGGCAGCGACCCGGGAAGTCCGAGGCAGACGGGGCAGGTGCGCGAGTTCGGCTCGCCGGCAAAGGCCACGGCACACCCGCAGAACATCTTCGATTGGGTGGCGAGCTCGACGTGGATCTCGAGGCCGACCGTGGTCTGGAATAGGTCCCCATTCATAGCTGCGGTCGCCCTTCCGGGGAGGAGATCCAGCCGAGGTCTTGCTCGAAGGCGTGCGCAGCCCGAAACATCGTCTTCTCGTCGAGAGCTTTGGCGATGAGCTGCAAGCCCACCGGCAAACCGTCGTCCGTGGACAGACCGCAGGGAACGCTGATCGCACAATTGCCTGCCAAATTCACCGGGACCGTAAAGACGTCGGACAGGTACATCGCAAGCGGATCCGCGGTTCGCTCCCCGAGCTTGAACGCGGTGGTCGGCGAGGTGGGACACACGATCAGGTCGACGGACTCATAAGCCCGCTTCAGGTCGTCAATGATCAGTGTGCGGACCTTCTGCGCCTTGCCGTAGTAGGCCTCGTAGTACCCGGCCGACAGCGCGTAGGTTCCCAGCAAGATCCGGCGCTTGACTTCCGCGCCGAAGCCCTCCGCGCGCGTGCGCGACATCATCGCGACCACGTCGGAGCTCTCCTCGGCACGGTATCCGTAGCGGACGCCGTCGTAGCGCGCCAAGTTCGATGAGGCTTCTGCGGGGGCGATGAGGTAGTAGGCCGAGATCCCATAGTCGAACGAGGGGAGCGATACCTCCTCCAGCGACGCGCCGAGCTTCTCGAGCCGGTTGTAAGCCTCCTCGACACGGGCGCGCACACCGGGTTGCATGCCCCCGCCCTCGGTGCTGCCCTCCTGGAACTCCTTGACGATTCCGATGCGCATGCCCTCGATCCCACCGTCGATGCCGTCTAGGTAATCGGGCACATCTTCTGGAATCGACGTCGAATCGGCGGGGTCGTGACCGGCCGCGATCTGCAGCAGGGCCGCCGCATCTGCAACGGTCCGCGCAAAGGGGCCCGCCTGGTCCAGCGACGACGCGAAGGCAACCATCCCGTAACGCGACACGAGACCGTAGGTCGGCTTCACTCCCACGATCCCGCACAACGACGCGGGCTGCCGTACCGAGCCACCGGTCTCGGTCCCCCACCCCCACGGCACAGCGCCGGCCGCGACGAGAGCAGCGGTCCCGCCGCTCGAACCACCGGGAACGCGCTCCAGATCCCACGGGTTGCGCGAGGCGCCGAAAGCAGAGTTCTCGGTGGAGGAACCCATCGCGAACTCGTCAAGGTTCGTCTTGCCCAACATCGGAAGGCCCGCTCGGTAACCCGCCGCGACAACCGTCGAGTTGTACGGAGGGACCCAGCCCTCGAGGATGCGCGAGCCGGCAGTGGTGACTACGTCCTTCGTCACGAAGATGTCCTTGTACGCCACTGGAATGCCGTCGTAAGGAGACAGCGGCTCGCCCGAGGCCCGGCGGTCGTCCGACTCGTGCGCCTCCTCCAAGGCTCTCTCGGTAGTGCGTTCGAGAAATGCGCGCAGGTTTGGCTCCAGCGCGTCGATCCGCTGCAGGAGCGACTCCGTTATCTCCGTCGCGCGCGCTTCGCCGGCGTCCAGTGCGCGAGCGAGGTCAAGCGCCGGCGCGTAGGCGGCCTCCATCAGTCCTCCTCGAGGATGCGCGGGACCTTGAAGCGACCGTCCTCTTTCTCCGGCGCGTTCGCGACGGCCTCCTGAGCATCCAGCGAGGGCCGGACCTCGTCGGGTCGCATGACGTTCGTGATGCGGACGGCATGCGATGTCGGTTCGACCCCATCGAGCTCGAGAGCCTGGATCCGCTCGACGTGCTCCAGGATGTGCGTCAACTCGTCCTGCATGCGCGTGCGCTCGTCGTCCGAGAGGTTCAGGCGAGCGAGGCGCGCGACATGATCGACGGCGGCACGGTCCAGTCCCATGGCGCTGGATCCTACGGGCCGTGCGGCAACGGCGGCTCCGCGCTACGGTTCCGCCATGGCCTTCCCGCGCGCGCTACTCGCCGATCACGAAAAGGTTGTATTCGACTTGCGCCCGCACTGGGTCGCGCTCATTCCTTCGATCCTGTGGTCCTTGCTGTTCGTGATCCTGGCAGTGCTCGCGACGCGGTTCAACATCGTCTACAACGACGACGGCACCTACCAGTGGTGGGAGATCGGGCTCAGCGTGCTGCTTGTCGGGGGCTGGGTTGAGCTCGCGGTGATCCCGGCGTTGCGCTGGCAGTTCACGATGTTCGTTTTGACCAGCGACAGGTTGATCACTCGCCAAGGGATCATCGCCAAGCACTCCAAAGAGATTCCGCTGGAACGAATCAACGACGTCGCCTTCAGCCAGTCGGTGCTAGAGCGCGTTCTCGGGGCCGGCGATCTCTTGGTCGAGTCCGCGGGTGAGCGTGGGCAAACACGAATCGCAAACGTTCGTAAGCCTGAGCAGGTGCAACTCATGATCTACAAAGAGACCGAATCGAACACCGGCCGAATGTTCGCCGGCGCGCGGGACACCGTCGAGGAAACATCCATCCCAGAACAGATCGAGGCCCTGGCGCGACTGAAGGAGCAGGGCGCAATCACCGCCGCGGAGTTCGAGTCGAAGAAGCAGGAGCTCTTGAAACGGCTGTAGATATCGCTCTTGCCACGTACAACAAGCTCCCGGATCTCGATGACGATGAAAGGTTGTTGATCCCTGCATTGCGTGCGCGCGGTCTCGGCGCGCAGCCGGTCGTATGGGACGACCCGAATTTCGAGTGGTCGGCCGTGAGAGGCGTCGTGGTGCGTTCGACGTGGGATTACCACCTTCGACGCACCGAGTTCCTGAACTGGGCCGAGGTGGTGGCGGCTCAAGTGCCGTTCTGGAACCCGCCTGCGACGCTCCGGTGGAACACCCACAAGACGTACCTCCGAGATCTGGCCGAGCGAGAGGTCGCCGTGGTTCCGACGGAGTGGTTGGCGGTCGGCAGCGGCGCCGCGCTGGACGAAGTCATGGACAAGTGGGGCTGGAAGGAGGTCGTCGTGAAGCCGACGATCTCCGCCGACGGCTACCGCACGATCCGCGTATCGGAGGCCAACCTCGAAGTCGGCGAGGCACACCTGCGCGCCCTACTGGCCGAGCGCGAGGTGATGGTCCAGCCCTTTATGAGCGAGGTCGAGAAAGAGGGCGAGCATTGCGCGGTCTTCATAGGCGAAGAGCTCACACACGGTCTTCGCAAGATGACGATCTTCGAGCCCGGGTTCGTCGACGCGCCGGCCCCCTTCGACCTCGCGCCCGACGAGGTTGCCCTAGCTCACGACGCGGTCGCCGCATCGGGCTGCGACTATCTCTACGCCCGCGTCGACATGGTCCGCGACGAGGCCGGCCGTCCCCGTGTGATGGAGCTCGAGATGACCGAGCCCTCGCTCTACTTCGAGAACGCGCTCCACGCGGCCGACACCCTGGCCGACCGCCTCGCGAGCCTGCTGCGATGAATTTGCAACCGAATCGCTATTCGACTCTGATGCAACTCGGCAGAACCTGTAAGTCGGGTTAGCCGGCGGCGAAGTCTCCGGCCGGAAGGGTCGTTCCCTGGGCGCTGAAGACGCGGCCCCGCGCATCGAACCACCGCAGCATCAGAAAGCCGGACTCCCCGGGGCGACCGGGGAGCTGGAACTCCACGGGACTGAAGGGGGCTTGGTCCATTTCCTCGGTGATGATCGGCACGTCTCCGTAGCCCATCTCCAGCACCACTCTTGCGGCGCGTTGATCCGGAAAGGCGAGCTGCACGTTGCGGCCGCGGATGCTGACCGACAGGTACGAACGGCCGCGCCGTTGGGGATCTCCCACACCGGTCACGCACCACCACTTCTCGTCGATGCATTTGGTGAGCACGACCTCCGCTGATGGCGAGGCACCTCCGACGCGTTTGAACACAACCACGCCGACGCTCCCGCCTGAATACCTGCGCATTGGCGTGCCCTTCGCGTTGAGACGCGGGTCCACCCAACCGATCACCTCGCGGGTGAACTGAAGCGCGGTCTCCGCGGCGGAACCTCGCCACGCGTCCTCTCCTGCGCGCAACCGCTCGGCTGCCTGGGCGCGTTGCTCGTCCGTGAGCTCGGGCCACATCGTGAGCAGCGGCCGGCGCTTGGGCGGCGAGCTGGGCTCGGGCTCGGGCTCGGGACTGGCAGCGGTTCCGGCTCCGACCCGCACGCGACTCGCCGAATCCATCTCTCTCTGCACGACCCACGCATAGCTGCCGGCCGCGGCGACGTCGATCGGTGACCCCGCCAGCGTCAGGACCCGACTCGTGATCGCGCCCGTTTGGGGGTCGAGTCGGACCAGTTCCCCCTCGTCTTCTCCGGGCGCGCCGGTCAATGCCCACACCGCGTCGGGCCCCACCGCGAGGTCCGTGTATTCACCACCGACCGCGGTGGCGGAGTCCTCCCCTGTAGTGAGATCGATACGCGTAACGGTGCCGGCGTCGCCCAGCGCGACCCAGAGCGCTCCGAAACCGACCGCGAGGTCGGTATCCGGATTGGCCTCTTGGCGCGGAATATTTATGACGTCGGGTCCCGTGCTCTCCGTCAATCGCACGACGCGGCCGCGCTCAGCATCCATCGCCCAGACATGACCGTCGCCCGTTGCGACGTCCGTGCCTCGCTCAGCTACCCGCTTCGGCGCCGGCGGTGGACCGTCCGGATCTATCCGATAGATGTGGCCGTTCTCGAGCACCGCCACCCACACCGCTTGCGGGGTTATTGCCAGGTCCATGGTCAGGGCCTCGCGGCCCGAACCGATCACGATCTCGGCTGCAACCTGATTAGAGATTGGATCGATGCGCTGCACCGATGCGCGTTCGGCATTGGTCACCCAGATGGCATCCGGTACCACCGCGATCTCGTCCGGACGTCCCCCCGTCGGGATGGTGTCGGTGACTTCGTTCGTCATCAGATCTATCCGACTCACCCAGCCACCGTCCGAATTAGCCACCCACGCCGAGCCATGACCGATTGCAACGGCCGCAGGCC
>DATADF010000212.1:0-4661 GCA_036258695.1 Actinomycetota bacterium | reverse complement strand
CGCAGTCAATCGGGGACCTTTGGATCCCATCGGGTCCTTGGTGACCTGCACGAGGATCGGCTGTCCCGGTTTCAGGACGGTCTCGATCCGCGGACCCTCGTCCCCGTCCTCGCCCTCGATACCGACCTCGGACGCGTACAGAACACCGTTTCGCGCCTCTCCGATCTCCACAAAAGAGGCATCCATTCCGGGAAGGACGTTCTGCACCTTGCCCAGGTAGATGTTTCCGACGAGCGAGCGGGCCTCCGCGTGGGCAACGTAGTGCTCGACGATGGCAGCGTTCTCCAGAATCGCGATCTGCATCGCCTCGGAAGTCCCGTGCACGAGCATGAGCCGTTCGACTTCACGCACCGGCTTCCGTGGTCGGCGACGCGCGGGCCTTCGGCGACGGGTGGCGTCTGGAGCTCGGCTCGGAGCCGCGCTCTTGGTGGATGCCACGTCTTGAGCGGGATCGATCCGCGCCACGTCTGCAGCCTTCTCCCGCTTGCGCGGGAGCGCGTCGCTCACAGGAACCTCCGCATATGAATATTGAGAAGAAGGCCGACGGCCAGATAGTTGGTAAGCAAACTTGATCCTCCGAAAGAGACGAATGGAAGAGGAATGCCAGTGATCGGCATGATGCCCATGGTCATTCCGACGTTTACGAATAGCTGAAAAGCCCACAACGTGCCGATCCCCGCGGCGACAAGAGTGCCGAAGAGATCCCTGGAGAGATTTGCGATCCGGAGAGCTCGCCAGATCAAGAATGCAAAGAGCACAAGCAAAACGGCCGAGCCGACGAAACCCAATTGCTCACCGACCGCCGTGAATATGAAGTCGGTATGTTGCTCCGGGACGAAATCCAGGGTGGTCTGAGTCTTCTCTCCTTGCAGACCTTTGCCGGTTATGCCGCCAGAGCCAATCGCGATCTCGGACTGCGCGAGGTTGTATCCGACCGACTGGACATCGGGATTTGGGTCCAGGAATGCCGTGATCCGTTTCAGTTGGTAATCCTCGAGCAGACCTGCTTGCAAAACGGTTGCCACGAGCACTACGCCGACAGCCCCCAAGGCCAGGAAATGGCGCAACTTGGCGCCACCCACCAAGAGCAATGCTCCGAGGAGGGCGGCGAACACGATCATCGTGCCCAGATCCGGCTCGAGATAGATGAGCACCGCCGGAACCGCCACCAGGCCCCCGCAGATCGCTACATCAACGGCATTGACTTCGGTCTTCCGCTCGGCGAGCCACGCCGCGACTGTCACGATGACGGCGATCTTTGCGAGCTCGGACGGTTGAGCCTGAAAGGCGCCAAAGTCGATCCATCGCCGTGCCCCCGACTGCACATCACCTAGGGGGGTGAGGACGACGATGAGCGCGATCACCGTCGCGGCGTAGATAAATGGTGCGAAGCCGCGGAAGTGGCGATAGTCGAAGAAGCTGACGAAGAGCAACAGCAGGGCACCGGCCGCCATATACGCGAGCTGGCGCTTGAAGTAGGTCCCGGGGTCGAGGCCCGCGGCCTCCTGTTGGCTCGCCGTCGCCGACAAGACCATTAGCGCGCCGAAGGCCGACAGCATCAGCGTCGTCAGCAACAGGGTCGGGTCGAGATGTCGAATCGGGGCCTTGCGCGCCATGCGCGCAGAGATCGGCTCTCCGCCGATGCGATCGACCGCTTCGAACACTCCGTCGAAAGCCATCAGCCCGAGAAGTCCTGACCCAAGCGAACCAGCGTGACTTTGTCGAGCCCGAAGATGCCTTCCCAGATCTGACGCGCGATCGGAGCGGCAGTCTCGCCTCCGTGGCCCGCCTCCTCGACGTAGACAGACACGACGTAGCGAGGATCGTCGGACGGTCCATAAGACACAAACCAGGAGTCATTTAGGCCGGTCTCGCCGCGCTCGGCGGTCCCCGTCTTACCCGCGATCGGATAGAGGTCCAGCGGAAAGCCCGCGAACGCGCCGCGCGCAGTCCCTTCGCTGCCCGAGACCACGCGCTCGAGGCCCTCCCGGATCATGGCGATCTCAGTCGGATCGAGCGGCAGGCGGGCGGCGGAACGAGCTCTGAACTCGCGCACGACCTCCTCCTCGTCCTCGTCGTTGCGCACGAGCTTCAAGGCAAGGCGCGGTTCCCAGACCGTGCCGCCGTTAGCGATCGCGCTGTAGGTGACGGCCATCTGTATGGGCGTGACGACGAGTGCGCCCTGTCCGATCGCCATGTTGACCGTGTATCCCGGCAGCCAGCCCTCGGGGCAGTAACCGAGATCTTCGTTGCGCTTACACCACGCGACATCCGGCACCACGCCGTCGGCCTCATTCGGCAGGTCTATCCCGGTCTCGTGGCCGAAGCCCGCCATACGCATGTACTTCTGGAAGCGCTCGCTGCGATCACCTTCGTTGTACGGGCCCCAGGCCTCCTCCATGCGCCACCCGAGCTCGTAATAGAAGGTGTCACATGAGATCTCCAAAGACGTCGGTAGATCGATGAAACCGAAGTAGGTCGAGGTCCAATTTCGGAATAGCACGCTGCCCGGCCCCCCCTCCGGTGGGTAGACCGCCGAACCCGGGCATTCGAGACGCACATAGGGATCGATGATGTCGTGCCCTAGCGCAGCCCCCGCGGTGACGACCTTGAATGTCGAACCCGGAGCGCGCTGGGCCTGGATCGCGCGGTTCAGTAGCGCATCGTCGTCGGGATCGTCGGGGGTCCGCCCGCCCAGCGAGTCGAACTCCTTGAAACTGATTCCATCCGCCAGCATCTCGGGGTCGTAGGTGGGATTGCTGGCGAGCGCGAGCACCTCTCCGTTCGTCGGATCCATAACGACCGCGGCGGCCGCTGGAGCATTGAATTCGCTGCGTGCGGCGGCCAACCCGGCGGCAAGCGCCTCCTCGGCGACCTTCTGTATGCCGGCGTCCAGCGAGAGATACAGGTCGTCGCCGGGGTTCTCGTCCCGCACGGGATGAGTCTCAACAACGTCGCCTGCGGAGTTCACGATCATGCGATCGAGCTGGGGAGTACCGCGCAGCAACCGGTCGTAGAAGTACTCAATCCCGGCTTTTCCGACGATGTCCCCAGGCGCGTACGGCGGCTTGGCGCCTTTGAAATGTTCCGACTTGAGATTCTCATCCGAGATCTCTCCGACGTATCCCAACGTGACTGCGGCCATGGGACCGAATGGATACGTCCGCAGCGGAACCTTCTGGACCGTCACGCCGGGGAAACGGTTTTGCCTTTCCCGAATCGCATTGGCTTGTTCGATGGTGATGTCCGTAGCCACGACGACCGGCTTGTACGGCGACACGGTCGCGTCGTTGAGGCGGATCCGCATTAGACGTGCGGGTACCTCGAGGATCTTCTCCAGGCGGCGCAAGACCTTCGACGTAAGGGCCCGGCCTTGCACGACCTGGCGATCGATCGTTACGGCGAGTGAGAGCCGGTTACGTACCAGAGCTGTTCCGTTGCGATCGAGGATCTGCCCGCGCGGGGGCTCGGACTGGACGGTTCGAACGCGGTTCTCGCGGGCGAGCTCTTCGTATTGCTCGGATGCAAGAACCTGCAGGAACCAGAGTCGCGAGAACAGGCCGACAAACGCCGCGACGATCAGTACACCGAGAACCGCCAGGCGCAGCGTCACTCGGTCCACGCCCAGAGTGCCGGGTCGCTGTGCCATCAGCGGTGCACCTTCGCCGGACGGAAGTGATCGGCTATCCGCTTGATCACGGGAAACGTGAACGGCGCGAGCAGCGTGTTGTAGAGCACGACTAACCCGATCACTTTGGCGGTGAAGGCGATGCCCACCCACCTTTGCCCGAGCATGATCGCCATCAGCGCGTAGCTTGTCTCGGCGACCGCCGTCGCCACCGCAACCGCAAGTACGGGCATCCAGACCGACTCGGAAGTGGAGTATTGGCGCAGTACCCCAACGCCGTACCCGGTCAGCGTATATACGAGCGCGGTCAGCCCAATGATCGACCCCTCGGCCCCCATTCCCTCCGGCAACGAGAGATCGACCAGTAGTCCCCCGGTGAACCCGGCGACCGTCCCGACCCGCTCGCCGTCGACATAGGCCAAGCTAACGATCACGACCAGCAGCAGTTGTGGGATGACCCCAAGCAGGGTTGCTCTCGCCAGCACAGTCGATTGCAGCGCCAAGGCCAGAACCACGGCCGCCGCGATAGCCGAGATTCGCCCCAGGCCGATCTCACCTAGGAGCCCTGGCGGGCGCACCCGACTTGCATCCAGACTCATTCGCTCCCTCCGCGCGGCCCAGCCATCACGAACCCTCCCGGCGGCGATTGTCATCCGACTCCAGGCGGGGCCCGGTCTCGAGGAGCACGAGAACGTAGTCAAGGTCCGATGTGAAGTCCACATAGGGCTCGATCTGAATGTCTTGGTCGAGATCCGAGCTCTCGCCTCCGACCTTCACGACGACTCCGATTGGGATATTCGGCGGAAAGATTCCGCCGTCGTAACCCGCGGTGACGACCTCATCGTAGAGATCGACGTCGCGACGGGTCCCTATGAAGTCCAGAGAAAGGTTCTCGCTTCCCCCGTTTCCCTTGACGCTTCCGATGTAGGTCTTGTCGGTAAGTCGCGCCGCAGCCGCGCCCTCCGGGTCGATGAGCAGCAGCACGGTGGCAGTGTGCTCCTGCACGCGCAGAATCTTCCCCACCAGACCCTCC
>DATADF010000211.1:0-3137 GCA_036258695.1 Actinomycetota bacterium | reverse complement strand
TGGGTGTCCTCGGCCGGAGGCGGAGGGCTGGCGGTCGGTTCGCTCGGGGGTTCCGATGGTGGCTCGGCTTCCGGAGTGCGGTCGGATTCACTTCCGGAGTCGCCACCGCTGGTGCCGTCCTTGCTCGTGCCACCTTTGCTCCGGTTGCTCGTGTTGGTGGTGTCGGGGCCCGCGGCGTTGTCTTCGCGCCGGTTCGCGTTCGGGCTATCGAGATCGTTCGCACCGGAAGCTTGTCTCGCGAGGGCCTCCTCACACGCGGCCTCGGCAGATTGGGCGGTCGCTTCCTTGTCCCTGGCGATGGAGCGAACTAGTCGTGCGTGGGCGCGCCCCTCAACCGCGCATCGCGCCGCAACACGAACAGCTTGTCCGTGGTTATCTTCCTGCGAGCCCTCCAGATGCACCGCACCAGAACCCCCCGGAGTGGATTCGGCTACGGGCGTTGTGCTCTGGTCGGCACCGAAGAAAACCGAGCGCGCGGCCCGCTGCACCGCCGCGGGCATGACGTACGCGAACCCGATGATGACGGCGGTGAAGAAGACTGCGGTCACGGCGGTCCTGGCGTGCGACCTCAACCCTCACCTTCTTTCGACGAAGGATGTCCATACTCGGTATCGACAATGTGCCGAAGAAGATTGAGTCGCTCAAACCGGTCGTGTCGGACAGGTAGGCAGAGGTCGGGAAGCGAAGCCCGCAGAGATCGGTCGGGAACGACCCCTTTATTCGCGCGGACGGCTGCTTGTCCGGACCGAGTTACTTGCGAACCGTGAAGAAGTTCTTGCGCTCGGCGTAGCCCTGCTCCTCGACCCTCAGGCAGGTGGTATCGAGCACGATGTTCCATGCGAGCGAGCGCGCGAAGACTTTGCCTGCCGGCACGTACTCCGGCAGGGGCACGTTGATCGTCGTTTTACCGACGTCGTCCGTCGTACCGATGCCGAAGAGATAGGTGCGTCCCACCTGCAGACCGATGCCGACAAGCACTCCTTCGGCCGGCTGCGACGTCGGTGGATCGATGGGCTGATTCTGTCCCAGTGGATCTTCGTGGGCGGGCCGGCTCACTTCCACTTGTACGGGCACCAGGTCGTCGACGTCGTAAACCTTCTTCGGCGTCGTCAAGACGACGTGGAACGTCTTCAGAGAGAGGGTCTCGTACTGGGCGAGGCAATCTGCCTCGGCCGCGGTCGCCGGCGTCAGCGGCAGCACGCAGATGGCCCCTAAGGCGAGGCCGATGAGCGCCTTCCTGCCGGGGAATGTCATCCCTATTCCTTACCCACGCGCCTGACCGTGACTGTGTCCCCCGACGAAAAGACTGCCGAAGTCCTTCGGAGGGTTCACTACGGGGAGGATAAGGCGAGTCCGGCCCTCGCTCCAGTTGATGAACACGAATGGACAGTCGGGTGACGTGCAGGGATATGGCTTGGGGATAGACCACTCATTGATCTCGGTCTGGATGTTCAGTCCGATTACGTGGCCCTTCTGGAACGTGTAGTCGATGGGCTTTTGCACGACGGTCATCTCGAACGGCTTACCCGGCTCGATCTCGAGCGGCTTGGCCAGCGACTTGCGATAGCGTGAATCCAGCCAGCCTCGGGTAGCGCCGACCATCTGCGAGGTGTCGGTGGTACCGACGTGCTGCCCGGCCACCGAGGTGTGCGCACCGGGATCGAAGTCGATCAGGGTCGGAGTGTAGGTGACCCACGTACGGTCGACCCTCGAGTAGATCTGCACCTTGGGCGTACCGAAGATCCTCACATCTTTCTTGAGGACTCCGCTCTCGAACCAGAACCAGTCGTGGTTCATTCGATTGTGGTGGGCGGCGTGAGACTCGGTGTTTATGCCGACGGAGGGAAAACTGGCGTCCGGCGGCTCACCAAGACCGGCGATATTCAGTGGCTGGTGAGGCATCAGCTGCCACGAGTACGCGTCCTCGGTCGTCGGAGGCAGGAATTGCCCGACGAGAGCCATCTCCTTCACCTTGGGATAGGCGCCCGAGTACCACTCGAGCTCGCCCTCGGAGTTCGCTTGCTCGCTGACGACCTCGGGCATGTTCTCGATCCCGTTATCGACGCCCAAAAGGTAGTGGTCCATCCACTGGTCGACGGTGGCGTTGTAGTTGTCACCGGGCAGCCCATGCGTTTGCCAGCGACTGCCCATGTATAGGACAGCTTTCTCGGAATTCTTGAGCGCTTTGAAGAAGTTGAAGGAGTTCTCCTGTTTGACGTTCCAGTCCCCCCACGCGCCGGCAACCAGCACGGGGATCCTCACCTTGTGGGCGTCCTTCAGGTAGTCCCGCTCCCGCCAAAACTCGTTGTAGTCGGGGGTGTCGACGTCGTACCCCCCTTGGGTGTGCTCGAGCTCATCGCAGGGCGTCATCGTCGACTGGGTGCGCTCGGCCCAGTCCTCGTTCTCGTAATCCACCGGTGGCGGAAGCGCATAGCCGAAGTCGAAAGCCAGCGGTGTGTCTAGCCCCTGCTCGTTGACGATGAAACCGTTGAGCAGTCCCTGTTGTCCCAACTTCTCGTTGTTCAGCGTGTAGCGAATTCCACCAGAGTACGCGTAGTCGTACCAGCGTGAGATCGCAACCTCGGGAACGATGGTCGTTAGATGGGGAGGGCGCATCACCGCGGCGGCTATCGCTGTGGTGCCGTTGTACGACGCCCCCATCATCGCGATCTTGCCCGTAGACCACTTCTGCTTGGCGATCCATTCGACGAGGTCGTACGCGCTGCGCTTCTCCCGGGCACCGCCGTGGTCAAAGCACCCACCAGAATTTCCTGTCCCGATTACGTCCGCGACCGCGCGGGCGTAGCCGCGCGACGTCCAGCGGGACGAACTGCCACTGCGGTCCGAGCCCGCGTTGTAGGGGGAGAGCGTGAGGATGACCGGCGCCCGAACGATCTCCCCATTCTGCGCGGGATGCGTCACGCGCATGAACAACCTTCCATCGCGCGTCTCGACGATGTAGTCAACTGTTATCTCCGTGAACCCCTGCTGGGCCGGAGCGGGCGACGCCTGTGCTAGAGCAGCGATGAGGACGGCCAGGACGAGCGGGATTCGCAGGGCTTTCATTCAGACCTCTCTTGGGGCGCGACGGTGACTACCCTTGCGTGCGGGTTTCCAGCTAGCAACACAGTTTCGAC
>DATADF010000210.1:0-7754 GCA_036258695.1 Actinomycetota bacterium | reverse complement strand
GGTCGCCCGACGGCACGAAGATCGCTTTTATCGGTCAGGTGACCGTGTCCGAGGCGGATCCTCCCGAATGGGAGATCTTCACGGTGAACGACGACGGTTCCGGGCGCATTCGCCTGACGCGGACGAACGCCGAAGAATTCGACCCGGAATGGGCTCGGCGCCCCGCCTAAGAACAACAGACAGCGAGCCCGCCTCCGCGCGTGAAACCGATCGAGATCGCCCAATGGCGGATGCACAATCTGGGACTCTGGAGTACGCATGCGACCCGTCCCGCAGACGTGGTGTCCCGGCTCGGTGCCATGCAGGCCCAAGACTTTCCCTACGCGAAGTGGTCTCTTGCTCAGCGCCTCGAGGGCGTCGGTGAGTCGAAGGTAGACCGAGCTTTCGATAAAGGGACCTTCTTACGGACGCATGTTCTGCGGCCGACTTGGCACTTCGTCCCCCGACGAGACATCCGCTGGATGTTGCAATTGACGGCCCCGCGCGTGATTGCGATGGGGGCCGCGGCGAATCGGCATCTCGAGCTCGACGATCGCGTTTTCGCGCGCACGAATCGAATCATCACCAAGGCACTGGAAGGCGGCAAGCACTTGACGCGAAGGGAACTAGTGACGGCGCTCAACCGCGGGAAGATCATGGGAACCGGCCAAAGATTCGCCCATATCTTGCTCCGCGCGGAGCTCGAGGGGTTGATCTGCAGCGGTCCTCGAAAGGGGAAGGAGCACACCTACGCGTTGCTCGATGAAAGAGTGGGCAGGGGCCGAGTCCTCGCAGGCGAGGCAGCTCTCGCCGAACTAGCGCGCCGCTACTTCAACACGCGTGGACCGGCCACGCTCAGGGACTTTTCCTGGTGGGCCAGCCTCAAGATGTCAGATTGCCGGGCGGCCCTCGCACTTCTGGGCGACGAGCTCGATTCTCGCGAGGTGGAGGATCGGACGTACTGGTTCGCACGCAGCTCCGCCCCACCCAAGCTTCGCAATGGCACGATCGACCTGATACAGGTCTACGACGAGTGCGTGGTTTCCTACACGCTTAGCCGAGATGCGCTGGTGGCCGTCGACAAGATTCCGCGCGAGATCATGTTCTTTTGGCATCCCATGCTCTTGGATGGGCAGCTGGTTGGACACTGGCGGCGTCGCACCAAGGGGGATCTGATGTGGCTGGAGATGTTCACCTATCGAAAGCTAAGGGCCGGTGAAAAGAGTTCCCTCGACAATGCAATCACCCGGTACCAGGATTTCATCGGGCGTCCTGTTGACATCGAAATGACGTCCGACCCCCGTACATGAGCGATTACGGCCGGGATGTCGAATTCGGGTTCTCATTTCCGCCAAATGCCGCCGACTACGACCAGATCGTCAGGCTGACGCGTCTCGCGGACGAGGCGTCGCTCGACCTGATTGGCATACAGGACCATCCCTACCAGCGGCGGTTCCTTGACACCTTCGCGCTGATCGCCGATCTGACAGCACGAACGAGCCGAGTCCGGTTTTTTCCCGACGTAGCCAACCTTCCCCTTCGTCATCCCGCGGTGATTGCAAAGACGGCCGCCTCGATCGATGTCATGAGCGGTGGCCGCTTTGAACTGGGTTTGGGGGCCGGTGCTTTCTGGGACGCAATCGAAGGGATGGGTGGGCCTCGTCGCACACCTCCCGAGGCGGTCGAGTCGCTCGCAGACGCAATCGCAGTTATTCGACTGTTGTGGGGCGGGGAGAGAAACCTGCGTTACGCGGGTCGCTACTACCGACTCCAGGGAATCCACTCCGGGCCCGTGCCGGTGCACGACATGGGAATCTGGATCGGCGCCGGCGGTCCTCGCATGCTGGAGCTGATCGGTCGGCATGCAGATGGCTGGGTTCCGTCATCGGGCTGGATGACTCCTGAGTTGCTACCGGCGGCTCAGGCGCGCATCGATGACGCGGCAGAGGCCGCGGGGCGCAGGCCTGCAGACATAAAGCGTCTCTACAACACGGGCGGCCGTATTTCTGACGACGGCCCCACCGGCTACTTGAATGGGCCGACCGGTTATTGGGTCGAGGAGCTAACGCGCTTGGTCACGCAATTTGGAATCGATACCTTCATCTTCTGGCCGACGCAGGATCCCGAAACTCAGTTGCGCGTGTTCGCGAATGAGGTCGTCCCCGGAGTGCGGGCCGCGGTTATCGCTCAGCGCGCGGGCCGTTAGACGAGGAACCGCGGCGCGTAAAGCGTGAAGGGCACCTCCGCTATCACCAGCACGGAGTAGGGATCGAGCACCTCGTCATCGGTCACGACCCCAAGTTCGTTCCACAACGTGAACCTTGCCGCCGAGAGTTTTCCCGCCACCGGATTCATTCGAGGATGGCCGACGGGCATATGGCCTTGGAAGCCCAGCGAGTCTGTGTAAAAACCATGCAGTCTGTAGGTGAGGAACTGGGTCAGCTCGTAACCCGTTGCGAAGGGGGGACTTTCATCCGGTTGATCTATCGCCTGCAGGGCAAAACTCGTCTCTCCCTGGTCGGAGGCGGCATGGCACGTATAGGACGTATATGTGCCCCCACTGGACTCGGTCGCGATTTCGAATTTCGCCGTGTACGTGTGGCGAGCGATCGGTCGCTGTGAGGCCCACGCCCGACGCGTCCCGAGATAGCGGCCGAAGAAATAGATGCCCTTCCGACCTTTATGAGTGACATAGGTCCGGTAGGTGCTTTCGTTGAATGTGTGCCGCGGGTAGCCAACCCCGGCGAGACGAAAGTCGTGGTTGCAGAAACAAGTAGTGGAGACGAACGCGGTCCGGCCCTCGGGCCCCTCAAAGACATCGAGGTCGTAACTGCGGGGGAGGTGCGCTTCTATTCGCGCCGCAGGAACCGCATAGGTGATGAGCGCGAAGTTAGTGACGTTGATTGCAAAGATCGGTGGTCCGTTGCTCAAAGCGCGGTCTGTGCGGCCTCGAGTCGAAACCTCTCGAGTTCCTCTCGTTGCGATTCCGCCCGCCGTTGAAGCTCTTCTAGGTTGACATCGGACAGGGTCGGGTATCGGTCGGCCACCTGCCGCAAGCTGCGCCACAGAGCGATCTTTCCTTCGACGCCGAGGCTGAGTCCCTCGAGTTCGACCAGGCGGCTCAGATCCGAATAGCCGACCAGTTTTCCATTGAGCTTCAGACGGCCCACTTTCTCCGCGAGCCAGGCAGCTGCATCTTTGAGGAGGTCCTTCTTGATCTCGAGCTGATCCATGATGCGTTCGAGCGTGTTGCGATCGGCCTCGATCTCATCGGCCAGTCGCGTCAGAAATGTGCCGGTGGGGGTCCCCTCGTTGTTTCCTGCCGCTCTCTTGGCAAGCTCGTGCCCCGCGATCGCACCGGCTAGGTGATCGTTCAGATAGATCCCCAGATATCGCTCGCTTGTCATGTGGCCTCCGATAGGTCGTCGGTTTTGAGCTAGATACCCGCTTCGCCTGGTCTTAGAGCGTGCCGTGTGGCCGTCATCGATGTACGGGAAGGACCTCGTCCTCCGTGCCCGGCGGCGGGAAGCCGGCCGCTTCATCTGCGGTTTCGTCCGTTACGAAATCGGCCTCTTCGTTCAGGGCGCGTAGGCGCACGAATAAGGGAAAGATCAACGCCGTGCTGAGGCCGCCGACGACGAACGCGACGGGGATCGAGCGCTCCTGCGAGAGATAGCCGAGTCCGGTCTGGCCGAGTACTCCACCCAGGCTGCCCGCCAGGGCGTCGAATGAGACCAATGTTGCGCGCTCAGAGCTGGGGATCGAGTGGTGCAGATAGCTCTGTCTAACGGGCTGTAAGACACCTCCGGCCACCGCGCCAAGCAAGAAAACGGGAACGGTTATCCAGAACGATTGAATCGCACCTGTCGCAGTCATCGTCAGTGTGGTGACGGCGGCAGCGCCGAGGAGGATCGTGCTCCGACGACGCCCGGGCGTGGCCAGTTTGCCGACGAGCGTGTTGCCGGCGATACCGGCGGCCGCGAACAGTGCTGCGATCACACCCGACAGCCAGATCGCTCTTTCCCCATACAGCTCAAGAAAGTAAGGCTGCCACGCATACCAGGCCCACGCGAAGAATCCCCAGCTGAGGAAGTCCTCCATCACAAGTAATCGAACCGCGGGTTTTCTCCAGCCGTACGTCATCCCGGACCGTGCAACCTTGCGCATCTCCCCGGTGATTCCTTTCATCTTCAGCGTTCGCGGCTTGAAGCCGATGTCGTGCATCGTCCGGAACCCGACCCCGAAAGCCATGAGCAACAGGACGACGCGGAGCAAGTACGGGATAGAGAGGTGAAGTTGGCCGAGAATTCCACCGCCGATCGTGCCCGTGATCATGGCGACGCTGGACACGATCGACGCGCGCGCAAAGACGCGGTCGAGGTCACGCCGATAACCAGTGGCCTTCAGCGCGTCAACGGCCCAGGCCTCTACCGCCCCTGAATAGAAGGTGTATCCGAGGCCGAGCACTATCCCGGCGAGGCTGAAGAGAAGAACTCCTCCCTCGATGGCGAACACGCCGACGTACGCGAGGGTCCCTAAGGCCAGAGTCGCCTCGGCTAGCAAGAATGACGTTCTACGTCCGCGCGTATCGGCCACGACCCCGGTGGGCACCTCGAAGAGAGCCATTGCCGCGGTGAACACGGCGTTCGCCACGAAGACCTCGAAGATCGACAGACCCGCATCGAGAAGAAAGAGGGTGTTGATGCCCCAGATCAAGGACGCCGACAGTGTGAACAGACCGCTAATTACGAGGTAGCTGCGAATTACGCGTTCTGGGTCCATGTCTTCCTTACCCCGGCTTGTCTGGCCTCGCAGCCAGCGGGGAAGCTAATCACGAGCGGCAGGGTTTAGGTAACTATGCGCACGCTGAACGTCGCGACCGCCTCCGGACTGCACGTGCTCGGAGATGGGCATCGCTTAGAACTTGAGGGACGCGATGTGACGGCTCTATACATCGGGTCAGACGCAGAGCGCTGGGCCATCGTCGATCGCTCTGAGCTATGGCACGACCCCGGATCGGGATGGGAGTCAAAGGCAACGTCCGGCGATCTGCAGCTCAACTGTCTGCTTGTGAACGATGGCAAGGCATGGGTCGGAACGTCACGGGCGCGCTTGATGCAATTCGATGGGTCAACGCTTCGGCCGGTGGCGTCTTTCGACGAGGCTCCCGGCAGAGCGGAATGGTTTACGCCCTGGGGCGGCCCTCCCGACGTTCGCTCGCTCACGGTTCAGCCCGAGCGCTTGTTCGTCAACGTCCATGTCGGCGGGATCCTGCGAAGTTCTCGAGATGGGGCGGCCTTTGAACCAACGATTGACATAGGCGCAGACGTCCACGAGGTCGCGCCTGCCGGGCATGCAGGGGTAGTGGCCGCAACGGCGTGGGGCTTGGCCGCGAGTGATGATCTCGGTCAAACGTGGACGTTCGATGATGAGGGCTTGCACGCCACGTACGCGAGGGCAGTTGCGGTTGGCGAGGACAGCCTTTTCATGACTGCATGCGAGGGTCCCTTTGGCGGGCGATCCGCGATCTATCGCCGGCCGCTCGACGGCAGCGGTTGGTCCAAGTGTGGCGATGGGCTGCCGGAATGGTTCCAGGACAACATCGATACCGGGTGTGTCAGCGCCGCGGACGGCCTGGTGGCTTTCGGCGCTCCTGACGGAAGGGTGTTTCTGTCCTCCGACGACGGGAATTCATGGGACGAGATCGCAACCGACCTGGGTACCGTCAGGTGGGTGGAGTTTGGGTCTCTGGACTAGGCTCGTGCAGGCAACCGATCCGGAGGAGGTGTGGCGGTGACTGAAAAGACACTGACGGACGAGGACATCTCTACGACCTGGCTTAGGTCGGGCACGGTGGCCGATCTACACGCGGATACCGACGGAACCGACACCGACACCGACGGAACCGACACGGACGGCACCGATACCGATGGGACCGATGCCGACACCGGCGGTGGTGACACGGGCGGCGGCGACGGGGGGACCGGCGGAGGCGGCGACTCCGACACCCAAGACAGCTAGCACCCGTTCGTAGTCCTAAGCGGCCGGCGCTCGAGCGCTGCGTCGGCGATATCGAAGTCTTCCTGGAGCGCTACTGGGCGCGCGCCCCCGTGGTGCGCGCTCCAGTGGCGGACGATTCGTTTTCAGATCTGGGATCGCTTGATGACCTCGATTCGATGGTCGCCTCGCTCGGTCTGCGCGCCTCGAGCCTGCGGATGGTCCTGCAGGGCGAGACTTTGGCACCATCGAAGTACACGACTGCTCCGCGGCCGGGGCGGGGAACCGAACCACAGGTCAGTCCCGGCCTCGTTTACCGCCGCTTTTCCGAGGGCGCCACGATCGTTCTCGAGTCGCTGCACAAGTACTGGCGTCCGCTCACGGACTTCTGCCGCGAGTTGGAACTTGCTCTCGGGCAGCGCTTGCAAGTCAATGCGTACATCACGCCGCCCGGCTCTCAAGGTTTTGCCGCCCACCGCGACGACCATGACGTCTTCGTGCTGCAGGTATCGGGAACAAAGCACTGGATCGTCTACGACAGGGACGACGCGGCAGCTGTTGTAATCGATGAGGTGTTGGAGCCCGGGTCGTCGCTCTACATCCCCAAGGGTTTCCCCCATGAGGCCAGGACCGCTGCCGAAGCATCGGCGCATCTGACCGTCGGCATTCTCACCAACGAGGCCGTCGAAGTCCTCCGCGCGCTAACGAGGTTGGCGGAGGCCGAACCCAGCTTCCAGGAGCGAATACCCCCCGTGGCCATGCGCGACATCGACTCGCTCAGAGCGTGGGCGGGGGCGCAGATCGAGGAGATCCGACGCTGGCTCGACAAGGTCGATCTCGACGACGTGACGGAACGCGTAGCTCGGCGTGTGCTTACGACCGCGCAGCCGATTCTCCGCGGACAGCTTCGGCAATTCGAGCTGGTGGGGTCGGTCTCCGAGGACACGGTCGTGATCCGACGGCTCGGTGCCGGCTGTTTCGTGTTTCGGAGGCCGCACACCCTGAGGGTGCTCTTAGCCGACCGCGAACTCGAGATGCCCTTGGTCGCGGCGGACGCGGTGGAGGAGATCGTTCGACGAGAGCGTCTGACCCCCAGGGATCTGTATCCCTTTCTCGAGCCCAACAGTGCCTTGGTCTTGGTTCGGCGCCTCGTCCGCGAAGGATTGCTCGAGGTCTCGCAGGAGGAATGAGCACTGTCCGGTGCTCCGATTCCTCCGCCGAGCGAGACGAACCGCTTTACGGGACGGCCTCCATCGTTCGACGGTGGCTGCTCGTCGAGCAACCCGGAGCTTGGGGTGCCGACGCTCTGGTAAAGAGCCGGCTTCCAGAGCGGATTGCCCGGGAGCTCCGGACGCGAGCGAGAGCGGCGGGCGTGCGAGTGATCCTGATACGGCGGGGGACCCGCCTCTCGAACAAGCAGCGCCGCTGCTACTTCGCGCGCACGGAGGACTCCGGAAGCTATCTCGCGCATACAACCGTTGCGGCGGTGGACGATCTCCTGGACTTCGACTTAGGCGCTTTGAGCCAGCGACGAGTCGTTCCGGGCGCGGCCGAGACGACCGAGCCGCTGTTTCTGGTGTGCACCCATGGTCGGCACGACGCTTGCTGCTCCATCCGCGGCAATCAGGTCGCACGCATCGCCTGTGCGGCGAAGCCCGATGCCTGGGAGTGCTCGCACATTGGCGGCGATCGCTTCGCGGCAAATCTCGTGTGTTTTCCACACGGCGTCTATTACGGACGCGTCACGGCGGCCGGAGTGCAGGGACTTATGGGCGCCT
>DATADF010000209.1:0-3133 GCA_036258695.1 Actinomycetota bacterium | reverse complement strand
CGGTCACGCGACCCAAGATGCTCAGGTTCCGGGATGGGGGCAGGCCTCCGAAGGTGGGGCAATGGGAGAGGGGTTCGGCGACTTCCTTGCGGGCGCCTACTTCGCGCGTTCGATCAGCAAGGGTTTCCAAGACGCATGCATAGGCGACTGGGACGCAACAACCTATTCCGACGACGATCCGCCCTGCCTCCGCCGCCTGGATGGGAAGAAGGTCTATCCCGAGGACATGGTGGGCCAAGTTCATGCCGATGGAGAGATTTGGTCCGCGTTTCTCTGGAAGGTTCGCGCCGCGCTTGCAAGCGACGAGCGGCAGCGGACAGACGATGTGCTGAGGTTGGTTCTGACGTCCCATGAGTTTCTTGACCCGGACGCGACGTTTGTGGATGGGGTGGTTGCGCTTCTTCGGGCTGCCGATGCACTAGGCCACCCGGAATGGGTAGCCCATATTGAATCGGCGGCGCAGACTCATGGGCTGCCGACCTCGGACAAGGTCGACGACTAGGACGGGTGCGGCAGCACCCAGAGGTTGTCGGCCAGCGTATTGCCGAGAGCGACCCGGTCCCCGTCCACTTCCAGGGTTCGCGTTCCGTCCGGTGATACCTCGACGACCTTCAGGTCACGCCCGGGCATGAGGTTGTGATCCTCCAGGTACTTCAACACGTCGTGGACCAGCTCGACGTCCTCGAGGAGCCGGGTCAGCCGTCCACTTTCGCCGGAGCCCATCGACGCGACCGGTTTGAGATCGGACCATGGGATGGCCGAGTGCGTGCCGGGGATGGGGTTCCCGTGGGGGCACGTCGGCTCGCCTTCGAGCTTGGCAAGGATGGCTTCCTCGACCTCGGACGTCATGACTTTTTCCCAGTCCTCGGCTTGTTCGTGACATAGATGCCATGGGATTCCGAGGATGTCGGTGAGCATCCGCTCCGCCAGACGGTGCCGCCGCACGAGGGCTTCCGCGATCGTCCGCCCGCCGGCGGTTAGCGAGATTTCGCGCGCGCCGTCGATCTCGACGTAGCCCTCGGACACAAGTCGTTTGACGCCTTCAGACACGGTGGCAGCCGCGAGGCCGAGACGGTCGCCGATGCGCGCCTGGAGGATGCGTTGGCCTTCCTCCTCGAGTTCGTAGATGGCCTCGAGGTACTCCTTCGATGCCGGATTCAGCGTTTTCAGATCGGGTGATGGATCGGTCATGCAACTACCTTACTGGCCTAGAAAACACGGCCTGTAGGCTCGGATAAATGGCACCCGCTAAGCAAACGAGGCGCCCAAAGCTCCTCCTGATCGACGGTCACTCCCTGGCTTTCCGGGCGTTCTACGCGCTTCCCGAGGACCTTCAGACGAGCCACGGCACGCATACCAACGCGGTGTACGGGTTCACCGCGATGCTCATCAAAGTCTTGCAGGACGAGAAACCCGATCACATCGCGTGCTGCTTCGATATGGGTCGATCCGAAGAACGGGTCGCCGAGTTCGCCGATTACAAGGCCAATCGCAGGGAGGCCCCCGACCTGTTCTCCGGGCAGGTGCCGCTCATATTCGAGGTGCTAAAGGTCATGCGCATCCCCGTCTACGCGATCGAGGGCCAGGAGGCGGACGACGTCATCGCCTATCTCGCCAAGGGCGCCGAGAAAGAGGACGCCGACGTGCGCATCGTGACCGGCGACCGCGACTTCTTCCAACTCGTGAACAAGCGGATCCATGTCCTCTACAACCGGCGCGGGATTTCCGACATCGTCGAGATGGACGCCAAGGCGGTCGAGGAGAGGTACGGCGTGCCCCCTAAGAAATACGTCGATCTCAAGGCGCTGGAGGGCGATCCGTCGGACGACCTCCCGGGAGTGCCGGGAGTGGGGACTAAGACCGCGGCCAAGCTCGTCCAGGCGTACGGGAGCGCGGAGAACGCGGTCGCGCACGCCGCGGAGCAGACGCCGAAGCTCGCGGCGAACCTTGCCGCGCATGCGGAGCAAGTCGCGATCAACAAGAGTCTGACGACTCTCAAGGAGGTTCCGATCGAGGCGTCGCTCGACGATATGAAGATGGGCGCTTGGGACCTCGATGAGCTGCGCGAGCTGTTTACGTCACTCGAGTTCAAGACGCTGTACGAGCGATTGATGTCGGACCTGCCCGAGGCGGCTGAGGGGGAGGGCACTCCGTTCGAGTTGGAGGTGCGGGTCGCGACGACGGGGGCCGAGATCAAACAGTTGGCCGCCGAACTGGGTGAAGTCTCCGAGTTCGCACTCGATCTAGTGCCGGCGGAGCCGCGCGGCAAACCCCGCTCGCTCGCTTTCTCGTGGGGCGAAGGGAGCACTGCCTTCGTGCCCGTCGGACCCGACGGAGTGTCGCTCGCCGAAATTGGCGAGTTCCTGAGCCCCGTCCTGCGTAACGCCGACATCACCAAGGTCGTGCACGGCGCGCGCCCGATCCTGTTATCGCTGGCCGCGTCCGGTTTGGAGCTTCAGGGCCTTCGCTTCGATACGCACCTCGGCGCCTATCTCCTCGACCCTGCCGCGACCGGCTACGCGCTCAACGAGATGGCGCGCAAGTACACGGGGCGGGAGCTCAAGGCGGTCGACGGGGTGGAACGCGATGAGACCGGCCAGGGTGCGCTCAATCTGGACGGAGGCGCGGACCTAGCGATCGATGCGGAGGAGGGGTCGCTGCGGGCTTTGGCCGTCACCGAGATCGCAGCTGCAGTGGAGCCAGAGCTCGACCGCCTCGGCATGGTCGAGCTCTACCGCAAGATCGAGCATCCGCTGATCGGCGTCCTGGCCCGGATGGAGCAACTCGGCGTGCGCATCGATCTCGACTATCTGAATGAAATAGCGCGCGACCTCGACAAGAAGATTGGAGAGCTCGAAGCCGAGTGCTACGAGCTGGCGGGTGAGCGCCTGAATCTCGGCTCACCCACACAGCTGCGGGTCCTCCTCTACGACAAGCTGGGGTTGAAAACCACGCGACGCACTAAGACGGGGCTGTCGACCGATGCGCGCGCGCTGGTCCAGCTCGTCGACCAGCATCCGTTTGTCGGGAAGCTGCTCGAGTACCGTGAACTCGCAAAACTAAAGAACACCTACGTCGACGCGCTCCCCCCGTTGGTCGATCCGCGCGACGGCCGCGTGCACACGACCTACGA
>DATADF010000208.1:0-2560 GCA_036258695.1 Actinomycetota bacterium | reverse complement strand
TAAGTCTTGGAGGAAACGCGCTGCCCGACGACGGGTTCGGCGACGCGTTCGATCACTTGCTTCCTTATCTCGACCATTTGCAGGACGAGTTGGGCGAGGAGCTCAGCTACTTCGAGGTCTTGACGGCAATGTTCTTTCTCTGGGCTGCCGACCAACCGGTGGATGCTGCGGTGATCGAGGTTGGACTGGGCGGTCGCTGGGACGCCACCAATGTCGTGCCTACGAGCGTGGGTGTGATCACAAACATCGACATCGATCACTCCGACCTGTTGGGGATGGAGCCGGCGGGCATCGCCGTGGAGAAGGCCGGGATCATCAAGCCGGGAGCCACCGTCGTCGTCGGGGAGAGACGCCCAGACCCCCTGGGGGTCATCTCCAGCCGTGCCCAAGAAATGGGCGCCGACCTGCGCCTTTACGGGTCTCAGATAGTCGTGGAGGAGAGCCGGGTGGCTCTCGGGGGCCGGTATCTGAACCTCCTGATCGGGGAGGCCACCTACGAATCGCTTTTCTTGCCGCTCCACGGTTCGCACCAGGCAATCAATGCGGCGCTCGCTCTCGCCGCGGTCAACGCGTTTCTGGCACGGCCGCTCAGTACGAGCGTGGTGCAGGAGGCTTTCGCGGCAGTGAAGGTTCCCGGGCGAATGGAAACGGCCCGCGTCGGCGGCAAGCCATTCGTCCTCGATGTTGCGCATAACCCGGCCGGTATGTCCGCATTCGTTACGGGACTCATAGAGACCTTCGGCTTCGAACGCGCCTGCGTGGTATTCGGGGCGCTAAGTGACAAGGATCATCTCGGCATGTTGTCGGAGCTTCGCCGCCTACAACCGGAGTTGCTTCTAGTGCAACCCCAGTCCGAGCGCGCCGTTCCCAGCGGGGAACTCGCGCTGATGGCCAAGGAGTTGGGATTCGACTCCGCGGTGGCGACAGATCTAGACGAAGCACTCACCGCGGCGGAGCGATCCGATGCGGACCTCGTAGCGATCACCGGATCGCACTATCTTGTAGGCGAAGCGCGCAGCAGGCTGGCCGAGCTCAAGGCAGGCCGGTCGTGACGCAACCGCGAAGCGACAGTTCATCAAGGAGGTCGTAAGTGCCCGACGTGCAAAGAACGCTGGTGCTCGTAAAACCAGATGGAGTGCGACGCAAACTCGTAGGCGAGGTCATCTCTCGTATAGAGGCGAAGGGGTACGACCTGAGAGAGGTCAAGCTGATGAGCGTGGACGACGCTCTGGCGCGCCGTCACTACGCCGAACACGAGGACAAACCGTTCTTCGGTGAGCTTGTCGCGTTCATCACATCTGGCCCTGTCGTTGCGATGGTGGTTGAGGGCCCCGACGCCGTCGCCGGCATGCGACAGATCATGGGAGCGACGAACCCCCTGGACGCGGCGCCCGGCTCGATTCGCGGAGACTTCGCGACGGTGATCGGCGAGAACATCGTTCATGGATCGGACTCCGACCAATCCGCCGAACGCGAGGTAAACCTCTTCTTCGGCTAATCGTGGGGCGTCGAGCGTCGGCGCCCAACTCCTCAGCAGGTCGCTCGCGGAAAACGCTCGCTTGCGTCAGAAGGCCTCCGCTAAAGCGTTGGCCTTCAGGCGTAAAACCTGCTTCGGAGGGCCGCTCGCGCTCGCCGCTGGGACACGTACTCACCTTGTTCGGTGCGTGATCCTTGCTCAGAGAGAAAATTTGTAGCAAGTAAGTGTTGATTGGTTTTACCGTTCTTATAGGCTCGGCCGCTCAGACCCGCAACCAGGAGTGACATGGACAACATTTTCCAGATGATCGGACGCGATATGGCCGTCGATTTGGGCACGGCCAACACGGTCGTCTACGTGCGGGGTCGAGGCATCGTTCTGAACGAACCGTCGGTTGTCGCGATCAATACCAAGACCGGAGCGATCCTGGCGGTTGGATCCGAGGCCAAGCGAATGATCGGACGCACCCCATCGCACATCGTCGCGATCCGCCCTTTGAAGGACGGGGTCATCGCCGACTTTGACGTCACGGAGAAAATGCTTCGCTACTTCATCCAGAAGGTGCACCGCCGGGCCTTCCTGGCTAAGCCCCGGGTCGTCGTCTGCGTTCCGTCCGGCATCACGGGCGTGGAGCAGCGGGCCGTCGAGGAGGCGACGCTGTCGGCGGGGGCCCGCAGCGCCTTCATCATCGAGGAGCCCATGGCGGCCGCGATCGGCGCCGGGCTACCGGTTCACGAGCCGACCGGAAACATGGTCGTAGACATCGGAGGCGGCACGACCGAGGTCGCCGTGGTTTCGCTCGGGGGCATCGTTACGAGCCAATCCATCCGGATCGGCGGCGACGAGCTCGACGAGGCGATCATCAACTACATAAAAAAGGAGTATTCCTTGATGCTCGGCGAGCGGACTGCTGAGGACATCAAGGTTCAGGTTGCGTCCGCATTCCCGATGCCCGACGAACCGAACGCGGAGATTCGCGGCCGCGATTTGGTTACGGGATTGCCGAAGACGATCATCGTGTCGGCCGAAGAGATTCGGCGCGCGATCGAGGAGCCGGTCAACGCGATCGTCGACGCAGTGAAA
>DATADF010000207.1:0-8166 GCA_036258695.1 Actinomycetota bacterium | reverse complement strand
CTCTCGGCCTGCAGTGCACATCGTGGGCCGTGATCGTCTCAGAGAAAGCGGGCGCGAGGCCCGCGATCATGCCGATGGATATACCAAGTACGGCGACTAAGAGCGCGCGCAACGTAGAGGGAGACAAGGTTTGACCTCCATTAGGTGATTAAACGAATGGCAATTGTAGATAGAAAGCGAAGACTGCCGCAAGGAAAAGAGCGAAGCAAAAATACGAATACTTAGTTAGTTGCTTGCCTCGCTGGCCTCTAGTTGCTCAATCGTTTCGATTACAGGGGAATCAGCCGAGAGGTTCTCTACCAGTACGACTTCTTCGCGATTGATGAGCATGCGATCTTGAGGGCTGTGAAGCTCGAGCCGAAGTGAAGCCACTTGACGTACGGGATCCTCTTGTGTGTCCAGTTGCTCTCTCAAGAAGTACGCATCGACGAGCAAGAAAAAGTCGTCATCCAGCTCGCTGAGGCGGCCAAAGTAGACGCGGTCATTGCTCAGGATGACCGCCTGCCACTCACCCTCTCCTACAAACGCCTCGACCGGTGTGTCGCGAAACAGTTTGGTCGTCACCAGATAGGTGATGCCGGCGACCACCAAAATGAGGACAAGGGTGCTTATGGCCCGCCCGCGCATGCCGGCGAATATAGACGTCGTCGAGAGCCGGCCCATGCGAGCGTCGGCAACCGGGGAGTTGTGCTAGACGTCGAGATCGTCTTCGCCGGGGGCCTCCCCGACGTCACCCAGCTTCCACTTCAGCTGGAACTCGACCTCTTCGTCCTCGGAGCCGCGTTCGTGTTCGATCGTGAACTCTGCACGAGCAGGAACGTGGATACGCTCGCCGGCGACCTGAATCCGAAACGGTCTATCGCTCTCCAGCGCGTCGGCCAACCTGCGAAGTTTCGCAACGACCTCAGCGGTGGAGTACCCCTTCTCTACGTCCCGCGTGCCTTCGGTCATCGTCTGCCTCCCACCTCGGACCTCCGCGACGGAGCCGGGGAGGGGAATCGAACCCCTGACCTGCTCATTACGAGTGAGCCGCTCTGCCGACTGAGCTACCCCGGCGACCTCGGGTAGAGCGCACCACACGGCGCGCTTATTCCCGAATTCGGCCCGATCCTACGGGAGTGGTTAGGGGCCTCCGCAGCTCAGCTTGACGGCGGCGACGGAGAAGGCGACGGGTCGCACGCGTCTCCCGTGCCGTCACCGTCCGAGTCGGCTTGGTCTGCATTGGCTACGAATGGGCAGTTGTCCGTCGAATCCTCCACGCTGTCGTTGTCATCGTCGGGGTCGCACGCGTCGCCTTCACCATCGTTGTCGTTGTTCGCCTGGTTGGAATTCGGGACCTTGGCGCAATTGTCGGAACCATCCGGGACCCCGTCTGCATCGTCATCGTCCTCGCAGGCGTCACCCCGTCCGTCACCGTCAGTGTCGGCCTGGCCCGCGTTGCTAACGCGGGGACAGTTGTCCTGCGCGTCCCCGACCCCATCGTTGTCAGCATCGGAGTCACACGCGTTCCCTTCACCGTCTCCGTCGTCATCTTGCTGGTTTGGGTTACGGACCCGCGGACAGTTATCCGAGCCGTCGGCCACACCGTCGCCGTCCGCGTCACGCTGGGAAACGGACTCACAGCCGAAGATCGAGTCATTGCGAGCCGTGCATTCGTCGCGTCCCGGGCCCCCGATAAGAACATCGTCGCCACGGCCCCCATCGAGGGAGTCGCCTCCCTCGCCACCCCGCACACGATCGCTCCCGCGGCCCCCCTCCAGGGTGTCGCGCCCACGCTTGCCGCAGATGATGTCATTTCCGCCCCGTCCGAAAACGATGTCGTTGCCCCGTCGAGCAGAGATGACGTCGTCGCCGGATGAACCGTCTAGGCGATCCGGACCGTTCGTCCCAACGATGGTTGCGGCGAATCCTTCACAGAGTCGTGGCTTCTGCCCCCGAGCCACCGGCCGGATCAAACTCTGCGACAACAGCAGCAGGAGCGCACACGTGAACACAGCGATGTGTGCCGCGGTCGACTTCGACTTGGCCCTGGACAAGGCGCTCATTGAGTGAGTTCCTTTCGCGCGAGAGCGGGTCCAGGAAGCCTAGCGCCGGCAGGCGAGGTCTTAGGTGGGCACCGTGGCGCGCCGCAACCCGACCAGCTGCAAGAGAGCGGACTCCACGACAAGCTGGCGGTTTGCGTTACGCGGTATGGCGGCCGCGGCCTGCGCGCAAGTCTCCATTGCACGGACGAGGTCGACCGGCGCCGCCGCCGACCGAGCCCAGTCGCTGAGCTCACCGACGAGATCCAAGTTCGTGATCCGATCCGTCTTGCCCTCACGTATCAGGAACACATCCCGATAGAAACCACCGAGGAACAAGAATGCTTCACTCAATACTTCCTCCTCGACACGCCTGAGCTCGCGCTTGTGACGGGCCAGTAAGGCATTCCGTGCGGTAGCCGTGCCCCGGGCCTCACCGAGTGCTTCGGCAAGCTCTGTGACCTCCAACTTCTGAGCTTCCGCGTGCTCGCGCGTTGCGACATCCACCTGATCCAGGATTTCCGCGGCCGCGTCGAGCGCGCTCGCCGATGACTCCAATCGACCAGGGATAGAAGCCCAGGCACGCCGCCGCTCGGCGATACTCTCGCCGCGGCCAAATGCGAGCGCCGCCCGCAGATCGCCTTCGAAAATCCGAGAGGCAAGAGCGGCCTCATCACCTCCCACCCCCGCGCCGCGCAAGATGTCGGAAACGGTCTCCTCTGAAACCGGCTCGAGATAAACGACCCGACAGCGCGATCGCACGGTGATCAGAAGTTCCTCCTCTTGGTCGGCCGTGAGGATGAATATGGAATCGGCCGGAGGCTCCTCCAAAGTCTTCAAAAGTGCGTTCTGCGCCGCCTCGTTCATCCGGTCGGACTCTTCGATGATGAAGACGTTCAGATCGGACTCGAAGGGAGACCGAGTTGCTTCGGCGACTACCCCTTCGCGGATCAAGTCCACCGGGATGAGGGGGCCTTCGGGGCGGACGTGGTGTAGATCGGGATGGCTGCCACGCGCAACTCGTCGGCAGCTGCGACATCGACCGCAGCCGGTCCCCGGCAGTTCGGAGCAAAGCGCCGCAGCGGCCAGAGCGCGTGCCGCCGGAACCTTCTGCGCACCGCGAGGGCCGAGAAGCAACCAGGCATGTTGTGTGCGGCCCGCTTTAATACCCGCGGCGAGAGCGTCGATAGCAGGCGACGCTGGTAGTTGATCCCACACGGTTCCGACGACCTCGGCGCCGCTCATCGAACCACGGGCGGTGCCACTTCGGGAACGAGAGACATGCGACGCGCCCGATGAATGAGGTGCTTGTCGACGGCCACGGTGACGTCTCCGTGGACCTCCTCCTTTGCACGGGCCGCATCGATCACGACGAATCGATCGGGATACCGCTTAGCCAGCTCGAGATACGCATCCGCGACGCGGGCGTGAAAAGCGAGTTCCTCGCTCTCCAAGCGATCGCGTTCCGCACCGAGCCGATCCAACGCGTCGGCGACATCCATCCTCAGTACGAATACGAGATCCGGCACGAGACCCTCGGTCGCCCACTCGCTAACGCGGAAGATCTCATCGATCCCGAGACCTCGGGCCACGCCCTGATAGGCAAGCGACGAGTCGATAAACCGGTCGGATACGACGAACTTGCCCGCCTCCAATGCGGGGCGGATCACTTCGGCCACGTGTTGAGCGCGGTCTGCCGCGTAGAGCAGTGCTTCGGCATGCGGATCCATCCCGGAGTTGGCGGGGTCGAGCAACACCTCCCGGATCTTGGCTCCGATGGCCGTACCGCCCGGCTCACGTGTGACGACCACTTCCTCCCCGCGAGCTTCGAGCCATTTCACGAGGGCCTCGATTTGCGTGGTCTTGCCGGCCCCCTCGCCCCCTTCGAAGGCCACGAAGTAACCTCGCTGGGGCTCCGCGGAAGGAACGACACCGAACACTCCACGCGCTCGGATCGCGCGCATCGACAACACACCGCCGCCGACCGCGACGAACCCTGCCAACCACAAGGTGAGTCGGCTACCGGGTACATCCAGGCGGCCAAACGGCAACGGGATCGTGTGGTCGCCGACCGCTCCCGCGATGAAAGGAAACAGACCGAGACCGACAAGCGTCCCTAGTCGTATCACGGTGTAAGCAGCCGAGAACGTGCGCCCACGCAACTCGTCCGCCGTCGTCTCATGCATGAGGGAGTAGCCGGTCGAGTAGGCGATCCCCGCGAAGAACCCAAGCGCGCTCGCGATCGGGATCGCCGAATTCAAACTGCTCTGGCTCGCGAGGCCTACCAGACCCACCCCGACCAAAAGGAGCGATGAGGAAAACAGAACGTCTTTCTCTATGTATTTGATTAGGTAGCCGAGCACGAGCAGGCCGATGATCATCCCCGTGCCGAGGAAACCGATCACGAAGGCAAAACCGCGCGGCCCGGCCTGAAGGACCTGGTCCGCGAAGCCCGGACCCAGAGAGAAAACGCCTCCGGCGGCGGCGAACGTGAACGCGATCCCCAAGAGCCACGGCCGCACTTGCTTGTGCTCGTAGACGAACTTCAGGCCCTCTACTAGATCTCTCCTCGCCTCCCCGAGGTCCAGTCGCGCTGCTCGCCGCGTTGAGGTAGCGATGGCAAGGGTCGAGATCATCAGTGCTGAGAACACAAAGGAAAAGGAATCCACCCACAGCGCCAGAGCCTCCTCACTTTGACGCAGCCCTTCGAGGACGGGCACCGTGCGGCCCAGGAACGAGCCGAGTGTGGCCATCGACGCGAAGACGATGGATGCGAGAGGCAGGGGGCCATAGACGGCGATTAGCGCGAGTGAGTTGGCGTGGGGGAGTTGCTTCTGTGGAACGAAGTTGGGGATCGATGCGTCCTTTGCCGGGCCCCAAAGCAGGGTGAGGCTCTCCAACGCCGCCGATGCCAGCAGCAGGTAGAGGAGGTTCGGAAAGAAAGGCAGCGAGAAGATGATTACCGCCCGGATCAGGTCCGCGGTCACCATCGTTCGCTTGCGATCCCAACGATCCACGATGACGCCCGCCAGCGGGCCGACGACGAACCCCGGCAGAACGCGCGCGGTCATGACCGCACCCACGGCCGCTTCCCCCCCGATCTTCTGGGCGAACACCGCGATCGCTATTACGCCGATCCAATCACCCAGGCTGGATACGAATTGCGCGAGGAAGAAGCGCAGGAAGTTTCCGTTGCGAAGAAGGGCGATATAGGAGACGTCCTCGGAGGACGCCACGACCCTTAGGTTCGGACGCTCACCCGCAGGCTGGATCTAGGCCTTCTTTCTCCGTCTCTTGGTAGGCGGTTTCGCCCGCTTCTCGGCGAGAAGCTCTGACGCGCGCTCCAGAGTGATGCTAGCGGGGGACGTGCCGCGAGGGAGGGATGCATTCGTCTCTTCATCGGTAACGTAAGGGCCGAAGCGGCCCTCCTTAAGGACGACGGGTTTCTGGGTTGCCGGATCCGTGCCCAGCTCTTTGAGCACCGCAGCGGTACGTCGCCGGCGTTCCTTGGGCTTGGCGAGGAGCGCGAGGGCTTCCTCCAAGGTCAGGGAGAAGAGCTGGCTCTCGTCTTCGAGCGTCCGTGTATCTGAGCCCTTCTTTAGGTACGGCCCAAAGCGGCCCGTCTGCACCGTTATCTCCTGGCCGTCCGCGGGATCAGCTCCCACTATCCGAGGGAGGCTCAGAACTTTCAGCGCATCCTCGAGGGTGATGGTGGCCGGATCCATCGTGGAAAGCAACGACGCCGTGCGGGGCTTCTTCTTTGAGCCCTCCTCCATCTCGCCGACTTGAACGTACGGTCCGAACCTGCCGGACCTCACGACGATGGGCAACCCCGTATCGGGATCGGATCCGAGCTCGCGGTCGTGTGACGGCGCGGCCAATAGCTCTTCCGCCTTCTCGACCGTCACCTCGTCGGGGGGCAAGTCCTCGGGCAGTGAGGCCCGGTCCTCACCGCGCTGGAGGTACGGCCCGTATCGCCCGACGCGCACAACTATTTCGTCTCCGCTGCCGTCGCTGCCTATGGGTATGGAGTTGACCTCGCGCGGGTCGATCTCATCGACATGCTCGTTCACGAGCGCGTGTAAGCCGGTGTCCCCGTTGCCGAAGTAGAAGCGACGCAGCCAGGGCACGGCCTCCTCGTCGCCGTTGGCGATCTCGTCGAGATCGTCTTCCATACGGGCAGTAAATGAATAGTCCACGAGCTTCGAGAAATGGCGCTCGAGAAGCCCGACGACGGCGAACGCCGTCCAGGACGGGACGAGTGCAGAGCCCTTCTTCCACACGTAACCGCGATCTTGAATCGTCTCGATGATGGACGCATAGGTCGAGGGCCGGCCGATGCCTCTCTGCTCCAGCTCCTTCACGAGCGACGCCTCGCTGTAGCGCCGCGGGGGCTGGGTGGAATGTGGACGTGCAGCGAGCTCGCGCACCGCGAGCGCATCTTCCGGCCTGAGCGGAGGCAGCCGCACCTCGCGGTCCTCGAGCTCGGCCTCGGGATCGTCCGCGCCCTCAACGTATGCCCGCATGAAACCTGGGAACTCGATGACCTTGCCGGGTGGATCGATCTCGAACTCCGCATCGCGCGCGTCCGAGCCGACAGGACCCAGCCGCACCGAGACGCTCTGCCCCCGGGCATCGCTCATCTGCGATGCCACGGTTCGCTTCCATACGAGGTCGTAGAGACGCAGCTCATCGGGCGAGAGCTCACCGGCGACCTCCTCCGGAGTGCGAAAGGCATCGCCCGCGGGGCGGATCGCTTCGTGCGCCTCTTGCGCAGTCTTCGACTTGCTCTTGTACACGCGGGGCTTGGCGGGAACGAACTCTTGCCCATACATCCGTGCTGCCAGCTGTCGCGCCGTCGCGATGGCTGAGTTGGACAAGATCGTGCTGTCGGTTCGCATGTAGGTGATGAAGCCGTTCTCGTAGAGGCGCTGCGCGATGCTCATCGTCCTCTGGGCGCTGAAGCGCAACTTGATGCCCGCCTCCTGCTGCAAGGTCGAAGTGATGAACGGCGGGTGGGGCGAACGGACGAAAGGCTTCTCGTCCACGGTTCGAACTTGGAACTCGGCTGCTGCAAGAGCCGCCGCCAGCTCCTCGGCCTCCGTCTGTTCGAGGAGAAGTGCGTCCTTCCCGGTCAGGTTGCCGGATGAATCAAAGTCCTTGCCGCCGGCGAGCCGGCGCCCATCGAGCAACACAAGGCGAGCGGTGAACGTCGAATCGGCATCGTGATCGATCGCCGCGAAGGTGCCTTCGATATCCCAATAGGTCGCGACGCGAAAGCCCATGCGCTCTCGCTCCCGCTCGACGATCATGCGCGTGGCGACGCTCTGGACTCTCCCGGCCGAGAGCTTCGGCATGACCTTCTTCCAGAGGACGGGTGAGACCTCGTATCCAAACAATCGATCGAGGATCCGACGACCTTCCTGCGCGTCGACGAGCCGGCGGTCTAAATCGCGCGGATTCGCAACCGCGGCCTGAATGGCCTGTTTGGTGATCTCGTGGAACACCATTCGCCGGACCGGAACGGTCGGCGAGAGAACCTCGAGGAGATGCCATGCGATCGATTCGCCCTCGCGATCCTCATCGGTCGCGAGGTAGAGCTCGCTCGCATCGCTTAGAAGTTTCTTCAGTTTCTTGACTTGGTCTTTCTTCTTGCGCGGAACGACGTAGAGAGGTTTGAAGTCACTCTCCACGTCCACCCCGAGCCGAGCCCACTGTTCGTTCTTGTATGCGGCCGGGATCTCCGACGCGCTGCCCGGCAGGTCGCGGATATGCCCGATGGAGGACTCGACGATGTAGTCGGCACCCAAGATGCCCGCGATGGTCTTCGCCTTGGCAGGCGACTCGACCACTACCAGCGGTTTGCTCACGCGTCTCCTCGAAGGGCTACAAGCGGGGATACGAGCCGGGGGCCTCTGGAAGCGACGGTCCGGCCGGCTAGGGCTTATCTCACCCTTTCCCCAACTCTGTCAAGTAACCACCCTCCCTCACACCTCATTCCTCGGCGGTTCCCTCGATGCCGCGAGCCGACACTTACCATCGCTCGCATGGAAGCACTCATCGACCTGATGGAGACATGGGTCACCGACTACGGCTACATCGCAATCTTTCTTTTGATGCTTGCGGAATCGGCCTGCATCCCGTT
>DATADF010000206.1:0-7853 GCA_036258695.1 Actinomycetota bacterium | reverse complement strand
CCTTCGTTCCATAGAGTCTGTTGCCGATGACCGTCGATGGATCCCTTTCGGCGGGGGCTACGGCGGAGCGACCACGCTCATCGGGGAGATGACCGTCGCCGGCACTTAGACCAGAACGTAGAAAACGATGCCGGCAAGGACGCAGTACGCGGCGAACGGATAGAGCGACCGCCCTCTTAGGTAGCGAATCAACGCCGCGATAGCGACGTATGACGTCACGAGCGAGGCAAGGAAACCGCCGATCGCCGCGCCCGCGCTCAAGCCGGTTCCTCTGATGTCGGGAAGCGAGACGAGGCTGGCGCCCAACAAAGCGGGGATCGAGAGCAGGAAAGCAAAGCGCGCCGCGGCGTCGCGGTGCATACCGATGGCCAGCCCTGCTCCGATCGTCGCGCCCGAGCGCGATATGCCCGGCAAGATCGAGACCGCTTGAGCCGCTCCAATCACTCCCGCGTCGATTCCACTCAGCGACTCCATGTCACGTAATGATTCCTCGTCACCGCCCTTGCGCCGGAGATGCATCGCCAGGATCAACTCGGCGGCAACGAGCAGGACGGCGGTGATAATCAGCTGTATCGCCGCTGCCGGCGCATCCTCGAACGATCTCTCGAAGTAGTCACCGAGCAGCAAACCTGCAAGACCGGCCGGGATGGTGCCGATCCCGAGCAGTCCCAGCAGCTTTCGTTGCGCTCGGTCGCCGCGCAGAGTTCCGCCGACCAGGCGCGCCAAGTCCGAGGAGAAATAGACGAACAGCGCCATCAGTGATGCCGTGTGGAGCAGTACGTCGAAGGCGAGGCCCGGTCGCGGCCATCCCAGTGCCTCCGGGACCAGCACCAAATGACCCGAGGAAGAGATCGGGATGAATTCGGTGAGGCCCTGCACGGCTCCCAGGATGATGGCCTGCAGAAGGGACATAACGGGCGGGCAGCCTAAGCGTTAGGTGTGGGGGACCAACGACGGGCTGGCTCGGTACCGCTCGGGCGGTGACACGTTCTTGAAGGGCAGGAAAGGCCACGCGAAAAGCGAATCGAGCAGTTCTGAGCGAGCAAGCGTCGCCAGCAAACAACGGAGGTTCAGACGAATGAGCAAGGCGAAGGTTTCGATCGTTCTGGTCATGGGTCTTGTCTTTTCCATGATGGGGGGAGTGGCGCGCGCCGACTTCACCCCGAATTTCTCAATGGAACTGTCGGACACCAAGGTTCTTGGCCATCCCCAGATCGACTTCCATCTCGAGTTCGATGCCGAGGACGAGGAGATCGGCAACTTCAAGGCGACGCTGCCCAAGGGTTACTACATCGCGTCGGACGAGGAGATCCCCGACGAGGCGTGCGATCTCGCGGGCAACCAGCAGCTTCCGAACCGGTCGGAGAACACCTGCGGCGAGACCATCGGCTCCGGCGTGATCGATATCGCGGTCGGCCCCGGCTGCCGCATCGGCGGGTCGGGGTCTCCCGGGTCAACTCAGCTCAACATCGATGCGACCTTCTACGAGGTGCCCCGCACCGACGAGGAAGCCGACAGCGGCGTGCACGCGGTGTGGTTCCTCGACATCGAGCCGGCCAACCGGGTCCGCCTTCTAATTAGAGGCGACATCAAGACGGGCTGGACGATCGAGGGCGCACCCACCCCGAGCGATGCGACGTGCAATCCCCTCACGGTCGACTTGACGATCAACTCCGAATCGGAGTCGGGGGTCCCGATCCTCACCAACCCTAAAAAGGCGGGGACGAAGAATTGGATGGCCGACATCCAGTCGCAGGACTCGCCGACGATCGCGCACTTCGAGGTGCCGATAACCATCACGAAGTAACTCCGGGGCGCACGAGCGCCCCGAGCTCACTTCTTAGCGTCGGTCGATTTCGAGGAGGTCGAGGAAGTCGACGCCGACTTGCTCTCGCTGGCGGCCGGCGTCTTCTCCTCTTTCTTCGCAGGTTTCTTGGAGTCGAGAACCGGTGCTTTCTTGGCGTCGGTGGAATAGAAGCCGGAACCCTTGAAGACGATCCCCACCGGCGAATACAGCTTGCGGAGCTTGCCCCCACAATGGGGGCACTCCTGCAGAGGAGGGTCGTCGAAGCTCTGTTTGGCCTCTGTCCTCTCCCCGCATACCGTGCAGGCGTACTCGTAGATCGGCATCGGGGTTGATCCTCTCACCCGCGCCGCACCCAAAAGGGTGCCTTCTAAACCCGTTAGGCCTGTAAAGTGAGAATCCCGTCCCTCCGATTCTCTTTAATAAGAGGCAAGCCGGCCCCCTAAAGAGGAACCCCATGTCGCTTCAACGGCGCTTGACAATCTTTTTCGTTCTCATCGTGATCCTGCCGCTGGCCGTTGCGGGGTTCGTGGTCCAGCGCGTCGTGGTGGGAGAGATCGCTCGCAGGGCCGAGCTGTCGCTCGAGCCCCTTCTGGAGTCGAGCCTCGCCCTCTATAACGAGCGGGTCGATGCCATCGACGAGCGCGTGGCTGCCGAGGTCGATAGGCCCAGCTTCGCGAAAGCACTGGAGTCGGGACGTTCCGGTCGGATGGAGCAGCTGCTCCAGAAGTTGCTGGCAGCGGATGAGGGATTGGATTTCTTGCTGGTGCAACGTCCCTCGGGCCGCATCATCGGAACCGCGGAGCGGCCCGGCAACTTCGTGGACGGATTTGAGAGGCCGAGCGCGAAGGACATCGCTGCTTCAGCGTCGGGGACGGGCCCCGGGTTCGTTCGCGCCGCGCCGATCCCGGTTCGAATCCAGGGTGAGGGGAGTCTCGGTTCCGTTTCGGGCGGGTTCTGGGTGGACGAGGACCTCCTCGGCGTGGCGGGCGACAACGACCAGGTCGATCTCGCAGTCGTTGTCGGACGGCGCGTGATTGCATCCACCACCGACCTGCCGCTGGATACGAAAACGCGCGTGGTGATCGGCGACGTCTTCGAGACGGATCTCGGTGGCGAGGCATCGGCCCGGGCTATCGGTATCACTCAAGAGATGGCTCTCGTCGCGTTCACTCCGCGCGGTCCAATCACTTCGCTGACGCGGCAGGTGCTGACGTCACTGCTGGGACTTCTGGCCCTGGCCCTTTTGCTCACGAGCGTGCTCGCCTATTTGCTGGCGCGGCCGATCAGCCAGCCCTTGGAGGAATTGGCCGAACGCGCCAAAGCGATGGCAGAAGGCCGATTCGAGCAGGACATCCCAGTACGAAGCGGGGACGAGGTGGGTGCCCTTGCGGAGGCCTTCAACGATATGACCCACAGGTTGCGCGACACCTTTACTCAGCTCGAGTCGTCGCGTGACCAACTTCAGCGGACGGTCCGCCGCGTGGGTGAGACACTCAGGTCGACGCACGACATGAAGCGGGTGTTGCAGTCGATCACCCATACCGCACGTGACGCCGTCGACACGGATGGATGCGTGCTGTGGATGTTCACCGGAACCCGCGACACTCTCTATCCGGCCCTCATCGAGATTCTCGACCCGAAGGCGATCTCCCGTATCGAGATAGGAGAGGGAGTAGTCGGCCGGGTCGCCGAGTTAGGTCGCCTCGTTGTGCTGGGGGACGGCGACAAGGATGCTCCACGCGTCTCGAAGAGCGAGCCCCAGTATCCGGTCGTCGTCGCGGCACCCATATACAGCCAGGACCGCGTTCTGGCGGTGCTGGCCGCGTATCGACGCGATGCCGACAGGCCCTTCTCCCAAGCAGATGTCGACACGATCGTGTTCCTGGCAGAGCAGGGCGGCGTCGGCATCGAGAACGTGCTGCTGCACGAAGAGGCGCAGCGTCTATCGCTGACAGATCAGCTGACGGGGGCGTGGAACCGACGGTTCTTCCAAATGCAGTTCCGTCAAGTGCACGCAACGGCCACTCGATTCGAGCGCCCCTTCAGCGTTCTCATGCTCGATCTCGACCATTTCAAAAACATCAATGACACCTATGGCCACCAACGCGGCGACGCGATCCTGGTGGAGTTCGCGAGTCGGGCCGGGAACATGCTGCGTGAGGTGGACACGTTTGCCCGGTACGGGGGTGAGGAGTTCATCTGCTTGCTCTCGGAGACGGATCTCTATGGCGCAATGACGACGGCCGACAAGATCCTCCAGGCCGTCCGCTCCGAACCCTTCGGAGGGACGGGCGAGGCCAAGGTCGATCTCACAGTCTCCATAGGCGTCGCGTCGTTCCCCGAACATGGCGACACGTTTCGTCAGCTCGTCGAGGCCGCCGATAGGGCCTTGTACGAAGCGAAGAAGGGGGGCCGCGATCGCGCGATCCCTGCGCGCAAGGCGCCGAATCTCAAACTCGCGGAGAGTAGTTAGCAGCAGCTCTTCGAACTAGGCTTCGAGCCCACCATTGATGGGAGGCTCAGAAGTGCCCGTTCGCAAGGCCGTCCTTCCGGCCGCAGGACTTGGAACTCGATTCCTTCCCGCGACGAAGGCAGTGCCCAAGGAAATGATCCCCGTCGTAGATAAGCCGGGCATCCAATACGCGGTCGAGGAAGCGACACGCTGCGGCATCGAAGACATCCTCATCGTGACGGCTCCGGGTAAGGAAGCGATCGCGGATCACTTCGCGGCTTCGGAGCGGCTGGAGGCCCAACTCCGTTCGGTCGGAAAGAACGATGAATTGGCCTTGGTCCGGTCGCTCTCCGAACTTGCCGACATCTCATTTGTCACACAGACGGAGCCCCTCGGCTTTGGACATGCGGTCTCTTTGGCATCCGAATACGCAGGCGACGAGCCGTTCGTCGTGATGGTTCCGGATGAGATCGTGCCCGAGCCACTCGAACACGAAGTCGAGCCGTTGGCACGAATGATCGAAGTATTCGATGAACGCAAGGCAGCCGTGATCGTGGTGCAGGAGGTTCCGGGTGAAGAGATCTCCGCCTATGGAGTGATCGAGCCCGGCGAGTCGTGGGGGGACGTCGTCGAGGTTCGACGAATCGTCGAGAAACCGCGGGCACATGAGGCCCCCAGCAACCTGGCTGCTCGTGGCCGCTACATCTTCACGCCGGACATCTTCGATGCACTAGCCCGAACTCCGGGCGGCATCGGTTCCGAGATCCAGCTAACCGACGCAATCGGTTTGTTGGCCGCCGAGCCGCAGGGCTGCCTGGCGTTCGTGTACGCGGGAACCATCCTGGATGTGGGGAAGAAGATCGATTACCTGCGCGCGTCGGTGGAACTCGCGTTGCGCCGAGAGGATCTCAGCAAACCTTTCAAGGAGTACTTGATGGAACGCGCGCGCAGCTTGGAGCCCTAGCGTGCTGTCGGTCGAAGAAGCACGTGCGCGCGTATTGGCAGCGGTGGATCCGCTCCCGACGTCGGACGTCTTGCTTAGAGATGCCCTGGGTCGGGTCCTCGCTGCGGATGCAGTGGCCCCACACGACCTGCCTCGATTCGATAACTCGGCGATGGACGGCTTCGCGGTTCGCGGGCAGGACACGTCCGACGCGTCCGAAACCGCGCCCGTTGAGCTCGAGATCGTCGGCGAAGTGCGCGCGGGGGACCCGGCTGACTTCAAGGTGCTGCCCGGCACCGCTTGTTGGATCTTTACCGGCGCGCCGCTGCCGGCGGGAGCCGATGCGGTGGTTCCCGTTGAAGACACGGAGCAGCGGGACCGGCATGTGGTGGTCAAGACCTCTGTCACCGAGGGCAAACACGTACGGCCCGCCGGCGATGACGTCGCCGCAGGACAACGCGTCGTTCCTGCGGGGACCGAATTGGGGGCTGGGGAATTAGCACTTCTTGCATCGCTGGGACTGTCCCCGATTTCCGTCTACGACCGGCCGCGCGTGGCGCTCGTTGTAACCGGCGACGAGATGGTCCCTCCCGAGGCAACGCCCAAGCCCGGCCAGATCCGCGATTCGAACAGCCTCGCCTTGACCGCGCTCATCGAAGAGGCCGGAGGCGAGGTCGTGTTGCAGCGCGTCGTAGGCGACGATCGCGACGCAACAGTGCAAGCGCTGTCCGAAGCTGCCCGCCTCGCGAATCTCGTCGTCTCGTCGGGTGGGGTCGCCGTCGGCAAGTACGACTACGTCAAGGAGGTCGTCGAGGAGTTGGGCCACATCGATCTGTGGAAGGTCGCGATGCAGCCCGGAAAGCCGGTTGTGCTCGGGGACGTGAAGGGCACGCCCTTTCTCGGGCTCCCCGGCAATCCTGTATCTGTACACATTGGTTGCGAGCAATTCGTTCGTCCGGCCATTCGAAAGATGAGGGGCTGCAGCCAGTTGTTGCGGCCCGTGATCTCAGCGCGGCTAACCGAGCCGATTTCGAAATCGCCGGGGCGGCTCCATTTCGTGCGCGTGCGACTGCGCGCGGCTGAGTCGGGCTGGGAGGCGACACCGACCGGTCCACAGGGATCACACATTCAGTCGAGCCTTGTCGGCTGTCACGGAGTGGGTCGATTTCCCGCGTTCGCGGCCGAGATGGCTGCCGGCGATGCCATAGAGGTCGAGGTCTGGCGATTACCCGAGGGCGAGCATGTCGAGACATCCTGAGAGCGAAGCTCGGATGGTGGACATCACTCAGAAGGAACCCTCTGCCCGAGAGGCCGTAGCCGGCTGCACGGTCGTCATGCGGGCCGAGACTTTGCAGCTGGTGATGTCGGGCGCGGTGCCGAAGGGCGACGCGCTGGCAGTCGCGCGGGTCGCGGGGATCATGGGCGCAAAGGCGACTTCCAGCCTGATCCCCTTGTGCCATCCCATCGCGCTCGGCTCCGTTGAGGTTAAGTTCGCCGCCTCCGAGCAGGGCCTCGACATAACCGCGATCGCGCGGACCGTCGAGCGAACGGGCGTTGAGATGGAGGCCCTAACTGCGGCTGCCGTGGCCGCTCTGACGATCTACGACATGGTCAAGGGGACCGAGCGCGGCGTTCAGATCACGGGCCTCAGATTGCTTCGCAAGTCGGGCGGCAAGAGCGGCGACTACGAGGCCCCAGACGGTCGTTAGGAAACCGACGCCGGCTTCGGTCGCTTGAGAAAAGCGGTGATGCCGGTGTTCGGGCTCTCGAGAACCTGCACGAGCTCCCATCCATCCTCGCCCCACTGGTTGAGGATCTCCTGCAACGCATGCGTAATCAGCGGCACGGTCGCGTATTCCCATTGCTGTTGGTCGGCCATCGCTCTTAACCTACTCGACGGTGCCTTCTGCGCGGGTCGAACATGACGGCCGAGTCTTGGCAGGCCAAGTCGCTATAGCGAGTTCGATGTGGGCACGGGCACGCGGTCTGCTGGGCCGCTCGGAGCTTGCCCGCGGTGAAGCATTGGTATTGCCGAAGACCAAGCAGGTGCACACCGTTGGCATGACTTTTCCGATCGATGTCCTATTTCTGGACGAGAACGGGCGTGTTCTTCACCTCGTGCGCGCCATGCGACCGTGGCGGCTGAGCCGTTGGGTCAGGCGTTGTCGCAACGTGATTGAGCTTCAGGCGGGGGCCGCCGCCGACGTGAAACGCGGCGATCGCGTCGAGATCAAGTCTCCTTGAGGGATCGGTAATCCCGGGAGAAGTAAACGAGTGGTTCGCCCGACCGCGCCTCACACGCCAGCACGTCGCCGATCACGATGTGGTGGTCGCCGGCATCGATGCGGTCGAAGAGCGAACACTCGATCCAACCCAGCGTGCCCTCTAGTAGCGCAGCACCGGTCACCCCTGTCACGAATCCGGCCTCGGCGAAAGGCTTCTCACCGGTACGGGCAAAGGCGCGCGCGATGTCCTCTTGCCCCATCGCCAGGATGTTTACAGCGAACTTCTTAAGCGACGCGAGGAGCTCGTTAGTGCGGGACGCCTTGTCGAGACAAACCAGAACGCGGGGCGGTTCCAGCGATACGGATGCAAATGCGGAGGCCGTCATGCCGTGTTGTGAGCTCGACTCGGCGACCGTGACGACGGTG
>DATADF010000205.1:0-5113 GCA_036258695.1 Actinomycetota bacterium | reverse complement strand
GGCCCCCGCTTTCACGGGGGCCGCTGCCTGACTTGCTTGCTTAGCGGTCTGGTAGACCCTTGGCGCCTCCCCGGTTGCCGGACCGCGTCAACTCCGAGTTTCTCGACCGTGGTCGGTAGGCACCTGAGTTACTTAGACCGGGTCCGCTAAACGGCGGTCCCTCGGCCGTACGTCATTCGCCGGTACACCCACAGCAGTGCCATGGCGACGAGGACCGATGCGATCCACGGGATTCCGTCATTGTCGGGGAACACTGCAGCGGCTACGTAGTAACCACCGATCACTCCCACGATCCCGATGACGATCGTTCCGAGAACTCCCATCGGATCGGATCCCGGCATCAATAAACGAGCCAGGAAGCCGACGACCAAACCGACGATAACCAGCCAAACGATTTCACCCATCGAAGTCCCTCCTCTCCCGTATTGCGGGTGTATCTGGTGTACCCGGTACAGAGGTTTATGAAACAGTGCGTAGTCAGAAGAAATCACAGCGTTACGGACAAAACGCCCGCCGACTCGCGGTAAGTCCGGCTTGAAAGTCAGGCCACGCAGTGTCGGGGCGGGATTCTGGAAGCGAGCAGAGGGAGGCGGCGCGATGAAGCAATGGAGGCTGCAGGTAATGGATGAAGCAAGCAACGAAATGGATGAGCATTGACCGTGAAAGAGCCCGTGAAGGAAAAGGTGTGCGTTGTCACGGGAGCTTCAAGCGGCATCGGTCGGCGCGTGGCCGTCGATCTGGCGCATGCCGGTGCCCGTGTTGTCGCCGTCGCTCGGCGCGCGGAGCGACTAGTCGCGCTCGTCACGGAATTGGGCGGTGCCCGGGCCGGGCACAGTCATGTCGTCGCCGACGTATCGCGCCGCTCAGATGTGAAGGGCGTGGCGCGGCACGTGCTCGAGGAGTACGGACGCTGCGACGTGCTCATCAACAACGCCGGCTTCTCGAACCGGAGCCGGTTCGGGGGGCCGGAATCGGTCGCCGACCTTCAGGCCGTCATGGCCACGAACTTTTTCGGAACCGTCTATTGCACTGCCGAGCTGTTACCTCTCTTGGAGGCGTCGGCCCCGTCGACCGTCGTAAACGTCGCTTCCATCGCCGGACGCCTCGCTGCTACGTCGTCGTCGTATTGCGCTTCCAAATTCGCGGTTGTCGGATGGTCGGAATCTGTACGCGTCGAGCTGGCCTCTAGAGGGATTCATGTCGGGCTGGTTCTTCCGGGCCCGATTCCGACCGAAGGCTTCCCACAGACCGCGCTGACGAGGCATCCGCTGCTCAAGTACGCGACGGGCACCGATGCCGATGTCTCCGCCGCCATCCGAGATGTCATCGAACACGGCAAGATGGAACGCACGGTGCCTCGCTGGTACTACTTGTTGCGGCTGCCTCCGATCGTGTTGCCGCCTATCTATCGCCTCGCCCAGCGGCGGGTGACCAGGCGTTTCACTGCGACCGGACAGCGCCCAACTCAGCCCCCCGACGACGCCGGCGCCGGTCAGTCCTAGTCGCTGCGGAGCAGTCGCCCGCCGGTCGTCCCGATGTTTGCCCTCCAGCTAGTCGCCGTCCTTTGACCAGACGAAAGCTCGCTCCTCGGGACGTCCCGCGGCGTAACGCCGGAAGATCGGCCCCGCGTGGCGGTACTGGGCGCGCAGCAGGTCTTCGTCCGACAGCTGCACGAAGCGATATGCGTAGCCTTCGTCCGCGACGTCGATGACCGCATACCCACACGGAAAATCGCGCGGAGTCGCGACCTCATGCGCGGGCACCGCGCTCACACCCGAGAGGCCTTCGTAGTCGCGACTACGTGCATTGCGATGAGTGTGGCCGGCAAAGACTCCCCAAACGTTGCCCGAATCGACGGTCGCATGAACCCGTCCCGAGTCCAGATCGTTGAGGCCGAAGATGATCGGCGGGAAGCTCGTAAAGGGCTGTGGCGGGTGATGAAGGAAGACGAAGGCCGGCGGCGCTCCGGGAGCGGCGACCGTGGCCAGGATCTCGTGTTGTGGATCCGTGAGTGCTCCGCGAACTACTGCACCTCCGGGGCCTTCGAGGAACCCTCCCGTGACGAGATCGAAGGGAGGAAACGGCGTCGCCCCGTATTCCGTTGAATCAAGGATCGCGAGGTTCCAACCTTTGTGTTCGATGAGGACGCCGTCCGGCTCCCGGCCGAACGATGACGGGTAGTAATCCCGGCCGCTGAGCCGGAGCTCGCCGACCGAGAAGACGTCGTGGTTGCCCATCATCGTCACGACCGGCATGTCGCACTCGGCCAGGAGCTTGGCGGCAGTGTCGAACTCGGCTCTGTCCCCGTGGTCGGTGATATCGCCGAGCTGAACCGTGATGTCGACGCCGGCGCGATTCAGGTCGGCGATCGCATCGCGCGCCCTCTCCTCGGCCCCGCTGCTACCGATGTGGAGGTCGGCCAGGATGCCGATTCGGAAACGCACCGTGCCGGGGGCTTCAACCTGTGGCACGTGCAACGGCTCGAACGGCGCAGGTTCCGGAAGCTCCGTCGGAAGCTTGATATCGGCCCGGTCTTTGTCCGACAACGCTCGCAGCTCATGCGCTTGGGCGCCCAGGAAGGGTGTTGCGTGGCCATCGACCCAATCGGCCAGCCGCACCAAGAAGATGTCGCCGAAGAGGACGTCGTTTGGGCTTGTGCCCACCAAACTGGTGATCCAACGACCGTGGGCGTTGACTAGGTCCCTGTCGGGCTTGACCCCGCGCTCGTCGAGGGCCTGGCGCACGATCTCGGCGCGGCCCGCAGCGCGCGTGGCCGAGGAGGCGAACCGGGCCTCGGCCCCCTCCCACAGTGCGTAGATGGCGGCGCGGCCGGCCTCGATTACCCAGGCGGATCGCAAGAGGTCCGTGATGAGGTCGTCCGCGAGATCGCCGAGTCGCTCGTCCTCGAGATCGCCGAGTGGCTCGTCTGACATCGGCGGCAGGATAGCCCCGCGTCGTGCCGATATTCGCCGTCCAATGGTCTTGCATCTGCCCGTTTGGGCAATCAGAATCGGGCTACTTCCCCATGCCAGTGGTTTTTTCGCGCGTCCAAAAAGGGGGAGTCTGCGGTGAGCATCGCCCATCGCCTGGTCGAGGCCCAGCGGGTTACGGACTGGGATCGCTATTTCTTGAACATCGCGCGCGAGACCGCGACGCGATCGAACTGCGTGCGTCGCCAGCACGGAGCGGTGATCGTCAAGGACCGCCGGATTCGTTCCACGGGCTACAACGGGCCGCCTTCCGGACATCCGCACTGTGACACCGGCGCTTGTCCCCGGGCCAACTCCGAGGCACCAACCGGATGGGGCTACGACACCTGCATTGCCATACACGCCGAGGCCAACGCGATCCTCTACTCATCGCCGACGGAGCGGGAGCGCTCCACGATTTACATCACCGGGGTGCCCTGTTTCACCTGCGCGAAGCTCATTGCCAATTCGGGGATCACGGAGGTCGTCGCAACCGGCGAACCCTATGAGGGCTGGGCAAACGTACGCAGCTTTCTGCTCGACTGCAATGTGAGGGTGCGCCTGCTCACGGAGTGACCTGACGACGTGAGGTGCGGGCGGGCTTGTTTGCCTCGATCAGTGCGGCCAGGCGACGTCGTTGCGTGACTTTCGCTTCCAGGCCCGCTCTACGCAACGCCTCTGCGATGTCTCCCTTCGGCCGGAATGCCGTCGGCATGCGCTCGCGCGACCGCGGTGATCCCGGCGGGCCCAGGGGGAGCGTGATCGCGGCCACAAAAAGAACGCCACCGGACGCGAGCACACGCGCCAGCTCGGTCACCGTCGCGTGAAGACCCGGTATCACCGGCAAGCCGTTCGCGCACAACACGGCTCCGAACGCCCCATCACGAAAAGGCAACCTATGAGCGTCGGCCTGCACTATCGGCAAGTTATCGACTCCCTCAGACCGAGCAACGTCGCGGGCCCGCACCACCATGCCCTCGGCGATGTCGCTGCCGACGACGATCCCGGAGTGTTCCCGCGCGATTCGCACGGTGAAGTAAGCGGTCCCCACAGGCATATCGAGAATCGGCTGCCCTCCGGCGACCGCAACCGCACGGCGACCCTGCTCGAGGATGCCCTCGTTGAGATCACCCCCGAGGAGGGGAAAGACCCTCTGCACCGTCACGGAGTCGTAGAAGCGATCTGCCGCCCAGGAGAAGTAGCGCTCAATCAGGTTCTGGGCTCGCGACCGCGTCACGCGGTCAGGTCCTCGAAGCGGCAGTCTTCCGGAGCCTTGTCCGTGCGCATCCCTTTATAGGAGGGAGCGCGCAACCGCCCCGCCGATGTGACCTCGCGGAATTCGACCTTCGCCACCAGCTCGGGTTCCACCCAACGTGGGTTGCGAATTGGCTTTCCGAAATGCCCGCCCCGCGTCCCGGTTGGATCTTCCGAAAAGGGACACCGCTCGCTCGCCCGTTTCTTCAGTTCCGGTACCAATTCCGACAGCGTTCGATCGCTGAAACCCGTCCCTACGGCGCCGCTGAATCGCAAACCCGAATCGTCGTATGCGCCCACCAACAGCGCCCCGAAGCTCGACGAACGCCCGCCTTCGCCCTGAGTCCAGCCCCCGATTACAACGTCCGCCACCGTCGTCGTCTTTATCTTCAGCCAGTCGCGCGATCGTCGCCCGGGCCGGTAGGGGCACTTCAATTTCTTGGCGACTATGCCTTCGAGACCGCGCTCGCGCGCGGCTTCGAACAGCGCGGTCCCATCTCCGGGCACATAGGTTGACACCGAAACCCGCTCAGACGGAACGATCAGTTCCTCCAATAGCTCCTTGCGTTCCTCCAACGGCTGCTCGCAGACCCGACGACCGTCGAGGTAGATCACATCGAACGCCATGTAGGTGACTGGGATCGCCTTCGAGGCACGATCGATCGCGTGTTTCTCGTGCAGGTTGATGCGGCTTTGGAGCAACTCGAACGATGGCCGTCCGTCTTTGAAGGCAACGATCTCGCCGTCAAGCACGGCGTCGATTCCCACGACGCGCTCGTGGAGGCGAGCCAGCTAAGGATAAGTAGCTGTTATGTCGCGACCCGTTCGCGAGATCAGCATTGAGTCTTCGCTGCACACTGCGAGAGCCCGGACGCCATCCCACTTCGGTT
>DATADF010000204.1:0-1892 GCA_036258695.1 Actinomycetota bacterium | reverse complement strand
TGTGCGAAAGCTGCTTAGGCACGGTGCCGACAAGGTCGCGATCAATACGGCTGCGGTTCGAGATCCCGAATTGATTCGGGCCGCCGCGGGCGAATTCGGATCTCAGGCGATTGTCTTGGCCATCGACGCTCGCAGAGAGAGCGGAGCTAGGGGCTGGCATGTGTACATCGAGGGCGGCCGTCGACCGACCGAGCTCGACGCCGTCGGATGGGCGGAGCGCGGTTGTTCTCTCGGAGCCGGAGAGGTGCTTCTGACGTCTATGGATTTCGACGGCACCAAGGATGGATACGACCTCGAGCTCACGCGTGCGGTGGGCGATGCCGTACCCGTGCCGGTGATCGCATCGGGAGGTGCAGGCACTCCGGCACACATGGCCGAAGCTGTCGATCCGTCGCTCGGAAATGCCGACGCAGCATTGGCCGCGTCCGTCTTTCACTATTCCGACTTTTCGATAGACGACGTCAAAAATGAGTTCGTGGCGCGCGGGCTCCCCGTTAGGATCGCCCGCTCATGACCACATTCCTTCTGTATGACGACGCGCTTCGTAGCCCGGAGATGCGTCACGAGATCGGCGAGCCGATTATGGATCCGCTCGTCTTCCTCGAGCACGACGGCAAGCGACTGATCGTGGGGAGCGACTTCGAGAAGCCGATCTTCGAGAAGCGCGAGGACGTAGTCGACGAGTTCTGGAACATCCACGATCTGGGGTTCGAGGAACTCATGCGCGATCGGTCTCTCCCCGAGCATCTGATCGGCCCGGAGCTCCTACGAAGGGCACTGGAACGGCTGGGCGCCGTGAAGGCCGTAGTCCCTGGCAGCTTCCAGGTGTTGGTGGCCGATTACCTACGCGACCGGGGGATCGAGCTCGTCGTGGACGAAGAGGCGTGGTCGTTCAGGCGTCGCCGAAAGACACCGTGGGAGATCGAGGGTATCGAACGGGCGCAAAGAGCCGCCGAGACCGCGATGCTCACTGGTGCGCGCATGTTGCGCGAGGCCGCGCCTACACCTACCGGAACTTTGCGCTTCGAAGGAGAGATCCTGACTGCGGAGATGATCCGTGAGGCAATGGTCGCGGAGCTGCTGTCGCAAGGATGTGATTCGGAGGACATCCTGGTTCATTCAGGAGACGCCTGCCTCGCCGGGCATGATCCGGGCACCGGCCCGATCCTGCCAAATGCGAGCTGCATCATCGATTGCTTTCCACGCGACCGACGGACCGGGACATTCGCAGACATGACGCGCACCTTCGTCCCAGGTACTCCGTCGGAGGAACTGAAGAAGCTGCACGCACATTGCCGCGCGGCTCTCGACATCGCCCTGAACGCGATCCGTCCCGGCGAGAATGGCGTGCACGGGCGAGTCGTTGAGTACTTTCACGAGCAGGGACTTCCGACGCGCGAGCATCACGACGGACCAGGGGCGTTGCGCGAGGGATTCACTCATTCGCTGGGCCACGGTGTCGGTTTGCAGGTTCATGAGAAGCCGTGGGTCGGCCGGCGGCCGGATCCACTCGAAGAGGGGGATGTAATCGCTATCGAGCCCGGGCTTTATTTCCGCGGCGTTGGAGGAGTCCGCTTGGAGGACACCGTGCTGGTCACGGCCGAGGGCGCCGAGTTCTTCACCGAGCCGTATCCCTACGATCTCGCCCCGTGACAGCGCTTCCTGAGCTCGTTTATGACGAGCGAGGGCTCGCGCCTGCCATCGTTCAAGATGCCGAGACCCATGAAGTGTTAATGCTCGCGTGGGTGGACGAGGAGGCGTTGCGACGCACGGTCGAGTCGGGCACGACATGGTTCTGGAGCCGGTCCCGATCGGAGTACTGGAACAAGGGAGCAACCTCCGGCAACACTCAACGCGTAATCGAAGTGCGTTACGACTGCGATGCGGACGCC
>DATADF010000203.1:0-1892 GCA_036258695.1 Actinomycetota bacterium | reverse complement strand
GGGTGGGGGACCGCTCGGTGCACTGCAGGTCGGTGCCTTGCGCGCGCTCTTCGAGTACGGCATCACGCCGCATCTCGCCGTCGGCACGTCGGCCGGCGCCTTGAACGCGACGTTCACTGCTTTTGATCCCACTGTCGAGGGCATCGACAAGCTGGAGACCGTCTGGCGCGGGCTCAAGTCGAGTGACCTGTTTCCGGGCGGACGCTTCTCCGTGCCCTGGGCGCGCATGCTGCGCCAAGGCGATCGTGTCTACGACAACAGCGGCCTTCGCGCGATCATCGATCAAGGAGTCAAGGACAGGCGGATCGAGGATGCAGCGATCCCGCTGGGCATCGTGGTGACGGACATGGACACAGGCCTCGAGCGCGTGTTCACCGAGGGCCCGATCATGGACCCGCTGCTCGCTTCCTCAGCTATGCCCGGCGTCTTCCCGCCGGTTGTGATCGACGGCCGTTCGTACATCGATGGTGGAGTGTCGAATAACGTGCCGATTGGCCCCGCGGTGAGCCTCGGTGCAACGACCGTGTACGTCATGGATTCGACCGGAGCTAATACGCAGCGCCGACCCTTGAACCGGCCGCTCGATTACTTGCTGCACGCGTTCGCGCTGGCCCGCTCGCAGAGACTCGCGGTCGAGCAAGCCCTGTATGCGGAACGAGTGCGTCTGGTGATCTTGCCCACGAGCCAGATGGACTTCTACGTCCCGTTCGCGTCCATGGAGCACACCGACAGACTCATCGGTCTCGGTTACCGAAGCACGGTCGCATTTCTGGAGGCGCGCGGCGACCATTCGTCCGAGCCTCGCGTCGTCGGCGATCTAGAAGTCATAGCGCCTCCGAAGTAAGCTGCCCTTGATGGGCACAACCAAGGAGAAACTCTCCGAGGAGCAAGCGCGGGCCGACGCGGCCACCGATGAAGTAACGCCTCCGCCCGTCGCGGAGGAGCCCACCGACGACATGACGCCGTTCGAGGCTGCCACCTTCTTCTTCAACCAGGCCGCTCGACGGATAAATCTGCCGGAGGGGATGCGCGATGTCCTCGCGACCCCCTATCGAGAGCTTGCCGTTCAGATTCCCGTGAAGATGGACGACGGCCGCATGGTCGTCTATCGGGGCTATCGCATCCAGCACAACGGAGCGCGCGGTCCGTATAAGGGCGGAATCCGCTATCACCAGTCCGCGGATCTGGACGAGGTGCGCGCTCTCGCCGCGCTGATGACATGGAAGAACGCGCTTATCGATGTCCCGTTCGGGGGGGCCAAAGGTGGCGTTCAGTGTGAGCCCGGCCTTCTGTCGCGGTCCGAGCTCGAGCGGCTGACCCGTCGCTTCGCGCAGATGATCGCCTACGTCATAGGCGTGAATCGCGACATCCCCGCCCCGGACATGGGCACGAACGCGCAGACCATGGCCTGGATGATGGACGCTTATGGATCCCGCTTCGGGTACACGCCGGGAATCGTCACGGGCAAACCGGTGGAGCTGGGAGGTTCTCCGGGCCGCGAGGAGGCCACCGGCCGCGGCGTGGTTATCTGCGCCCGCGAGTCTGCTAAGCGCAAAGGCCTCCAGTTCCGCGATGCCAGAGTCGCTATCCAGGGCTTCGGAAACGTTGGCTACTGGACCGCCGTGCTGGCGGCGGAGCAAGGAGCGAAGGTAGTAGCGGTGTCGGATGTCGCCGGCGGGACCTACAACCCGAACGGCCTCGATCTGGCGAAGGTCTCGGCTCATCAGAAAGAGGAGCTGTCGGTCACGACGTATGCCGACGGCGACAAGGTGACCAACGAAGAGCTGCTCGAGATCGAGTGCGACATCCTGATTCCTGCCGCGATCGACGGGGTTATCACCGGCGACAATGCCGATCGCATCAATACGAAGATGATCGTCGAGGCCGCCAAC
>DATADF010000202.1:0-3627 GCA_036258695.1 Actinomycetota bacterium | reverse complement strand
GCCGGCGACCAAGATGGCCCCCGCCCGGAACGCAAAGCTCCCGGCGCCGAGCGGCGGCTCGAGGATGCGCCCGCCGACCCCGACGATCACGTTGCCGCGTACAGCGCCCCGCCCCTGAAAGTCAATGCCACGACCCGTGTTCCGCGCGATGTCGTTCAGGACGCGATTGTTGAGGACATCGACGAGGCCTGCAGAACCCGGCGAGGCACGAATGCAACCATTGACCCCGCAGCTCGTGATGCGATTGCCCTCGATCGTTCCTCTGGTGCGCGGGAAGTACCAGATGCTGTGGCTCGCGCTCAGGTCGATCGTATTGTCCGCAAGATCCAGCCGGCCGCCAAGTGCAACGAACCCGTTCTCCATGCCCGTGACGGTGTTCCCGCGTGCGGTAACCATCGCGTCCGGTGAGGGACCGGAGCTGGCGCTCACCTGAACGGCCGTCGGTGCGATCGAGGTCCTCGCCGTCCCGACGAACCGGAAGCTGGAGTTCTCGACGATGACCTTGTCGTAGACGTCGAACGCCGCCACACCTGCTAGGGCGCTGAGGTCGAACTTGAGACCGGTAATTCGGACTGTTCCCGCCGGCACGGCCGAGACGATGAATGGAATCGCGTTGAAGCGGTTCGTGATCGTCACCATCCCTGCATGCTCGGGCATGATGGTGATCGGGCGAGTGATCGTGACACCGTTGATGTCGTGCGTTCCGTCGCAGACCACGATGGTACCGCCCGGCTCTGTAGCGGCGATCGCGGCAGAGAAGAAACGGTGCGACACGCCGTCTCCGAAATCCGAAGGACAGAAGCGCGTCGCGGCCCGCTTGCCAAGCAACTCAATGGTGAGCACGCCGCCCGGCGCCGCCGCGAGCCGGACGTCCAGCGTGACCGTGCTGCCGGGGTGGATCTCGCGCTCGCCGCCCGCAAACTGCTGATTGAAATCGTTCGGCGAGAAGATCTCGACGCCGTCTACCCGGATAGTCGCGCTCGAGACCCGGTGCTGTCCATCCGGGTTGCCGTTCCTGACTCTGAGGAGAAATGGCGTCGTGAATCCCCTGGTCGAGATCACCCGCGTCGCTGTCGCGGGGCGACCGTTGACTCGGACGAACCGCTCCGGGCCGAAGATGGTAACGAGGTCCGCACCGCCGGCGGTCAGAGCGAGCGATGCCTGCTGGGTGGCTCCGCGCACCGGACTTAGCGTGTCGCCAGCGCGATCGCAGGCGGCAGAGAAGAGGGCAACGACAATCAGAGCGTGGGAGCGCATGGCGACTCCTCGAGGCGGGAACGCAGCCGAAGATCGGTGCTAGGCTGCCCGAGTATCGTGCCCGCAGATCGGTTCCGCAATGATCGCGGAGCGCAGCGCACCTGGCGCTGTTCCTCCGCCGAGCGGTCCAGGGCCGCTGTGCTCTATCTCGCGCTATCTGACTCTCGTTCTGGACCGGAGACTCTAGGTCGGCTCGCGGCCGCCTAGCACTTCTAGATCCGTCGGGAACCGATCCTGAAACGGGTGAGGTATCTTTGGACGAGGAGTACCTCTCGGACGCATCCTACTATAACGCGATAGAAGAGATCGGAGAGCTAGGATGGGCCTTGGGCCTCCGCTCCAAGCAGCCATCGATGCGTTACCCCGCGGCTGGCACGCACGCACCTGCGGGCGAGCCTACCGGGAGTTGAATCTCACGCGAGACGCGAGGCACGGTCCGAGCGACTTCCTCTTCGTCACCGGGACATTCACAGCCGTCGCCAATCGCATCGGGAAGCTGCCAGCCCGGCTGGTGACTCCCGTCATCCTTTGCTGCGCGAGTCTTGCTCGAGCGAACGAGCTACCGGCCATGTGCGTCGAGATCACAAGGGGACCGGAGCCTGGCTTGGAACGCGGTCAGGCACAGGCGCGCGATTCGCGAGCGGCTTGGAGAGCCAAGAGCGATTCGGCGTTGTGGGCCTCGATCTCTCGGGGAGGAATAGCTGTTGTCGGGCTGCGAGCACCCGGGACCGACCGGGGCGTCGTGAAAGGGCGCGTCGTAATCAGCGAGTGCGAACAGCGGAGCGCCGAAAGGGCCATTGCGAGTCTGGCAGGCCTGACGATCCTCGATCGCGACAAACGGCTCCCGATACTGCTTATCGAGATCGGGGATCTCGCGGCTCTACAACGGCTGCGCCGAATCTCCCAGGTCGATTACATCGAGCCCGACCGCGATTACAGCATTCCAGCGTGGCGAGTCTACCAGAGCGGATGCAGAGGCGCCGGTTTCGGAGGCAAACGAATCACGGTGAGTCCAGGCGACCAGTTTGGAACGCGTGCCAACGAGCATCAAATCGTTCAGGCGTGGGCCCACAGCAACGGGTCCGGCGTGACGATCGGCCTCGTCGACACCGGAGCCGACCCCGTGCAACCGCAGCTGCACGGCGAGTTCGATGATGGAATGAGCGCGGGTCGAACGGCGACCTACGCCTACACCAGAGGCAGAAACTATTACGACAACTGCGGGCACGGCACACAGATGACGGGTGTCATGACGGCGCCGCGGGACGGGAGGAACGTGGTCGGCGTCGCTTGGGGCGCGAATCTCTTCTCAGTGCGAGCACAGGATGATCCGTGGGCCGATTTCTTCAGCGTCACCGAAACCCGTCTCGGGATCGCGCGGGCCGCTAGCAGGACGAAGCTGGTCGTGTTCGGGTTCGGCACACCCGGCCCTGGATACTCTTCGGTCGAGGACGAAATCGCGTCCTGGTACTACAACGCTGACCGGTTGTTCGTCGCGCCAAGTGGAAACTTTCCGAATTGGTGTCCGCCGTTCGAATGCAGAGTGGACGTCATGTTTCCAGCGAGATTGAGTACTGTCACAGCCGTAACGTCGACCCGGTGCGAGGACTGCATCTGGGGAGACGAGGTCGACTACCACGGGCACTCAGGAAACCCGACGACCGGCGCGATCAACATCGGCCATGCCGACATCGGTTCGAGCTCCCAGACCTCGGGGGCAACCGCGGTTATCGGCGGCATTCTGGCACTCGTCTGGTCCAAATATCCAACGTTTAGCCGACAACAGGTGCTGCAGAAAATCAACGGCTGTGGGGGCGGCTCTCGGGGAGCCCCGAATGCACTCTGCGCCGTAACTGATCCTGCGCCCCGACGTTAGCATTACCGCCTGACCCGTCAGGCCCTCCGTGACCTGCAACTACACCGCGCATGAAGGCACGCGCCTGGCGGCACCTTTCCGCTACGAGTGGCGTTGGAACGATGGACCCGTGCAGGGACCTGGCAAGCGGTTCTTCAGCGCGGCGCCCGGCGGAGGCGGCAGCGTAAGGCTGCAGCTCAAGGTCATCGGCGCTGGCGGGGCCGTCGGTGAGTTCACCAAATACATCCGCGTTGACCAGTTCCAGCCCGCGTGTTTCTAGTAGCGAGCGCGCGCGGACAGCGGATGCGCGTTCCGGTGTTCGTCTTGTCGTGCGGAGGGTAACCTGCATTGGCTGCCCTTCGCGCGACACACCAGACTTCGGCGCGGAACCGGAGCAGGAGTTCAGCCTCTCTCACGAGGGCGTGGAGCTGCGCTGCTTCTCGACGTCCGCGCTGCACGACCCGCAGTGGGCGGTGACGGTCGCGAACGGCACGTTCGGCACCCGGGTCCCGGAC
>DATADF010000201.1:0-1557 GCA_036258695.1 Actinomycetota bacterium | reverse complement strand
AGCGACAAGCAGGATTTCACGCGCTTGCCGTCCATCAGCACCGTGCAAGCTCCGCACTGGCCGAGGCCGCAGCCCTTCTTCGAGCCAGTGAGATGAAGGTGCTCGCGAAGCGCATCGAGGAGCGTGGTGCGCGGATCAAGCGTCAGCCGATGCTCGGTTCCGTTCACGCGCAGCACGACATCGAGCGGCGCGGGCGCGGCGCCGCCGCCTTGCGCGGCGGCTTGCGAAACGGATCCAGGCATGAGTTGTCCTCCTACAAGAGCGGCGCCGGTAGCTGCAGTGACCTCCATGAGCTCTCGTCGGGTCAGATCGGAGCCGGCGATCCTCGGGCTTTTCGAGCTCGGCGATACTTCCATGTGCGGCTCTCCCCTAATGGCGCTCGGCAGGTACGCCGGCGGAAAAATTCTCATCTAATTGATGCGTTCAACTCGGACGGTGACCGGACCGGGCTGATCAAGAAATGAAACGTCACCTGTCACTCGGCCGAGTAAGATGATCCCGGGCTGAGGGACGCGGCCGTCGCGATAGTAGATCACGAAGTGATTGGAACTCCAGAGTCCGAGGGTCCCGGTCGAGAAGTCGAGTTGCCGCTCGACGGCAGGCAAGGGCGAAGGCAGATTCCCGGTCTTTTCCTGACGGAGGTGGTCGCGCATTTCGATGGTGAGCGGCAACGTCTGGACCAGCGCTCGGGTCGCGTTGTTGTCCACCAGCTCGGCAGTGACCTTGCCCCAATCAGAGGAAATCAGAATGCGTTCTTGTGCCATTGCAGGTCCGATCAATCCCAGTGGAATGACGAAAGCTCTCAAGAGTAGGTTCAACATTCGACAGCCCCTGGATTCGAGACCTTCGCGTTCAGCGCGGACGCTTATCGAACACATCCTTCGCGACCGGCATCGCCGAGAACACGTTCGGCCAGCCGACGTAGAAGGCGAGATGTGTGATGGCTTCGGCGATCTCGGGCTGCGTCAGGCCGTTGTTCATCCCGATTGGGATATGGCCAGTGAGTTGCGCGACCTGACCGTTGGCGATCAGCGCGCTAATCGTGGCGAGACTACGGTCGCGGGGTGCGAGATCGGGACGTAGCCACAGGTCGCGGAACAGAACGTCGGTCGTATACTGCACGACGCCCGGGAACATCGCGCCGAACTGATCACCGACGCGCTTCGCGCGGTCGGCTTCGGCCGCCTCGTTTAGAGGCAGCAGAGAACCAGAGGCGGTAGGCAACTGGTCCGGCCCAATTCCGCGGGCGACGAAGGCGTCTTTCGCGATCGCGACGGCCGCGATGGCATTCGCCCAGCCGGAATAGAACGCGAGATGCGTGATGATCTCCGAAACCTCCCCGGGCTTCACGCCGCTATCGAGCGCCAGGTTGAGATAGCGAGGCATCTCGATAGTCTGGTTGCGCGCGATCAGCGCGGCGAGCGTGACGATGCTGCGGTCGCGAAGCGCCAGACCCGGACGTTTCCAGACGTCGCCGAGAAGGCGCTCTTGCGTGTATTTCTCAAGGGCCGGAGCGACCATCCGGACGTCCCTCTGCATCACCACCGCCTCCGACTT
>DATADF010000200.1:0-7746 GCA_036258695.1 Actinomycetota bacterium | reverse complement strand
AAATGCATCGGTTGCGAGTTGTGCGCGGGCGCGTGCCGGCCGACGCGATTTGGGTCGTGGGGGCCGAGAACACTCCGGAGGCGCGCTTCTCGCCCGGCGAACGGTACGCGCAGATCTACCAGATCAATTATCTGCGGTGCATCTTCTGCGGCCTGTGTGTCGAAGCTTGCCCGACGGAGGCGCTGTTGATGACGACCGAGTACGAGATCTCTGGCGCGTCGCGCGAAGAGCTCATCTACACCAAGGAGCAGTTGATTGTCGACGCGCCCATAGTCCGTCACTGGACGACCAAAAAGGAAGTGCCCCCCGATCACAACTTGAAGAAATACACGGGAGACAAATGATCGAGAAGGCGGTCTTCGGCGTGGCTTTTGTAGTCGCGCTCGGGTCGTCTGGAGCGATGCTGTTCGCGCGCAACGCGGTGCACGTGGCGTTGTTCCTGGTTGCAGCCCAGATCGCGTTGGCCCTTGGATTCCTCCTGCAGGGCGCCTACTTCATTGCCGCTATACAGATCATCGTGTACGCCGGCGCCATCATGGTGCTGTTCTTGTTCGTGATCATGCTGCTAGGCGTCGACCGGCGCGAGATCCTCAGAGAGCCACTTCCGGCCCAGCGACCCTTTGCCATTGGGCTGGGCGCGCTGCTCGCGGCCGAGATTATTTACGTCGCCTGGCGCGGCCTCGATGCTGCGTTCGTTCCCGGAGCGGAGGACGCCCTTGAACAGATAAATCGCGATCCCGGCAATGTGACCGCCCTGGCCCGGCTCCTATTCAGCCGGTACTTGTTCGCCTTCGAGCTGACGAGCGTGCTGCTGGTGGCAGCAATCGTGGGCGTGATGGTGCTCGCCCGTCGCATCGGTGGGGACGAGTTCATGGGGCCCCCACAAGCTCCGGACCGTGCTGTGGAGACGACGTGAGCATTCCCCCCGGCTACTACCTGGCGCTTGCGGGATTGATGTTCACGATCGGCGTGATCGGTGTCCTGGTGCGCCGCAATGCAATCGTGATCTTCATGTTCGTCGAGCTGATGCTGAACGCGGTAAATCTGATCTTGGTCACGTTCGCGCGCATGCGAGGAGCCCTCGACGGGCAGGTGGTGGTGTTCTTCGTGCTGGTCGTAGCCGCGGCGGAGGTAGTAGTGGGGCTGGCGATCATTCTCATGATCTCGCGACGGCGAGGGACCGCGAACGTCGACGACATCAGTCTCCTGCGGTGGTGATCCCAGCGATGGCTAGCGGACGGACGCCATGCCTGATCTAGCCCAGCTGGGTCTGTACATCTTCTTGCTCCCACTGATGGGAGCGGTACTACTGCTATTCGTGGGGAGGCGACTGGACCAGTTTGCCGGTGTTCTCGCGTCCTCAGCGGTGGGACTCTCGTTCCTTCTCGCGCTGATGGGCTGGACCCGCCTGCTCGGTCAACCGGCGCACGGCGAAGGCGAGAACCTGCGATCCGCTTCCATTCGCGTTCTCGACTGGATCCACGTCGGACGCTTCGACTTTGGCTTTGATCTCTTGGTCGACCAGCTCTCGATCGTCATGGTGCTGGTCGTGACCGGGGTCGGGACTCTGATTCACGTGTACTCGATTGCTTACATGGCCAAAGACCCCCGGTACCACCGCTACTTCGCCTATCTCAACTTGTTCGTCGCCTCGATGCTGCTCCTCGTTCTTGCCGACAACCTCCTTCTTCTGTACGTGGGCTGGGAGGGCGTGGGCTTGTGCTCGTATCTGCTGATCGGCTTCTGGTTCGAGAAGCGTCCGGCCCATAACGCGGCCAAGAAGGCCTTCATCGTGAACCGGATAGGGGACTTCGCCTTCCTCCTTGGCATCTTCGTTCTTGCCGGCGCAGTGGGCAGTCTCACGGTGGGCGAGATCAATGAAGCCGCGGGTGCGATGACCGCCGGCATCGCGACGATCGCGGGGCTCCTTTTGTTCGCGGGAGCGACCGGCAAGAGCGCGCAGATCCCCCTTTACGTCTGGCTGCCGGACGCGATGGAAGGGCCGACGCCCGTGTCCGCATTGATCCACGCGGCCACGATGGTGACTGCCGGCGTGTACGTCGTGGCGCGCTTCTCGCCGGTCTTCGACCAGTCGGAGGGCGCCCTGGCGGTCATCGGGTGGATAGGAGCTCTCACGGCGTTGTGGGCGGCGCTGATGGCCGCTTTCGAATACGACATCAAACGCGTTCTCGCGTACTCGACGATCTCGCAGCTCGGATACATGTTCCTCGCCCACGGAGTCGGTGCGTATTCCGTCGGGATCTTTCACCTCGTCACGCACGCGTTCTTCAAAGCGCTGATGTTCCTGGGCGCAGGCGCGGTCATGCATGCATTGGCCGGCGAGGTCGACATGCGCAGGATGGGCGGGCTTCGGAAAGTGCTGCCGGTTACGGGCACGACCTTTGCTGCCGGGTGGCTCGCGATCTGCGGGTTGATCCCGTTCTCGGGATTCTTCTCCAAGGACGCCATCCTGGCGAGTGCGTGGGCCAACGGCGACTACGCCTTGTGGACGATCGGCGTGGCGACGGCCTTTCTCACCGCGTACTACATGTCGCGCTTGTACTTCCGAGTCTTCGAGGGTGATCCGGTCGTTCCCGATGACGCGCATCCCCACGATGCTCCACCAGCGATGGCCGGGCCGCTTATCGCGCTCGCCGGTGCGGCTGTGATCGGCGGCCTCATCAACCTGCCGGGAGCTCTGACGCTGGAACACTTCCTCGAGCCCGTCCTCGGCGAGTCGCACGTTCCGGCGGGGTTGACTCCATGGGTCCTCGCCGGAGTGGCGCTCTTGGTGGCCGCCGGAGGCATCCTGGTCGCGCGCTCTCTCTACCTACTCCCCGGCGGTGAACAAAGGCGCGCGCGTCTCTATTCGATCGCCCCGGTGCTCGTCGAGGCCGCACGCGCAAAGTTCTATGTGGACGACATCTACGGCGCGCTCGTAGTTCGTCCTGCGAAGGCGCTGGCCCGCGCAATCACCGACTTCTTTGATGTCCGCGTCGTCGACCGAGGGATCACCGGACTGGGGCGGGTTGTCGCGGGGGCATCGGAAGTGCTGCGCGGGCTTCAAACGGGCTATGTCCGGAACTACGCACTGGCGTTTCTCTTCGGCGTCGTCCTGCTCTTCTCGTTCGTCGCAGTGAGGGTCGTCACGTGACGGGGGGCTTCCCTTACCTCGACGCCATCATCTTCCTGCCCTTGATCGGAGCGGTGTTGCTGGCACTCGTCCCAAGCCGAGACGTACGTTTACTGCGATTGGTTGCTCTCGCAATCACCGTCGCGACATTCGTCGTCTCCCTCGGAGTGCTCGCCAATTTCGACTCCGGGGAGGCCGGCTTTCAGCTGGGAACATCCGCCGAATGGATCGCCGAGTGGGGTATCGGTTACAAGACCGGAATCGACGGGATCAGCCTGTGGCTGGTCATGCTCACCACGTTCTTGATGCCTCTCGGCGTGTTGGCTTCCTGGTCGATCACCAGCCGCGCCAAGACGTATTTCATTTTCTTGCTCGCGCTCGAGACGGGAATGATCGGAGTCTTCTCGGCTCTCGATCTCTTCCTCTTTTATCTGTTCTGGGAGGTCACCCTCGTCCCGATGTATTTCATCATCGGTCTGTGGGGTTACGAGCGCCGCATCTATGCGGCGATGAAGTTCTTCCTCTACACGCTCGCCGGATCGCTGCTAATGCTCGTGGCGATTCTCTTCATGTACTTCGCGGCTCCCGGCGCGCCGACGTTCGATTACCGCGATCTCCTCGGAACGACGCTGTCGCTGGATGCCCAGCGTCTACTGTTCCTCGGCTTCTTCGCTTCCTTCGCAGTGAAGGTCCCGCTGTTCCCCGTGCACACGTGGCTGCCCGACGCCCATACCGAGGCGCCCACGGCGGGTTCTGTGATGCTGGCGGCCGTCTTGCTGAAGATGGGTGCCTACGGGTTGATCCGCTTCGCGATCCCGTTCTTCCCCGATGCCGCGCGTGAATTCGTACCTCTGATCATGGTGCTCGCGATCATCGGCATCGTCTACGGAGCGGCAGTTGCGACGATGCAGCGAGATCTGAAGCGTCTCGTCGCCTATTCATCCGTAGCGCACCTCGGCTTCGTCGTGCTGGGTTTCTTCGTGGGGACCGTCCAGGGCATGAGCGGCGGCATCCTGCAGATGGTCAACCACGGCCTCTCGACCGGCGCGTTGTTCATGCTCGTCGGCGCGCTGTACGACCGGCGCCACTCGCGTCTCATCGCCGACTTCGGGGGTCTGGGCAAGGTGGTCCCCGTGCTGGCCGGCGTCTTTCTTCTCGTCGCGCTGTCGTCGCTGGGGTTGCCCGGGCTGAACGGATTCGTCGGTGAGTTTCTGATCCTGTTCGGCACATTCCTCGGTCACCGGTGGTGGGTGCTGCCCGCGGCCTTCGGCATCGTGCTTGCGGCCGTCTATCTACTGTGGGCGTACCAGCGCGTCTTCCATGGCGAAGTGACGTCCGACGAGAACCGCGGCCTTCCGGACTTGAGCGGCCGCGAGGCGCTCATGCTCGCGCCGGTGGTCGCCTTGATCGTGTTCATCGGCGTCTACCCCAAGCCGTTTCTCGAGCGCATCGAACCCGCGGCCCGAGTGGTCGTAAGGCAACTCAACGACAGCTGCGTGTTGCCGGATCCGGGGGACTGCCAACCGAGCGCGGCGCGGACGGCGGAGGCGCCCTGATGCCATTGCAGCTGCCCGCGGTGAAGCTCGCGGGAATTGCCCCCGAGATCGCGCTCAGCGCGACCGCACTGGTTTTGTTGCTGCTGCACGCATTCCTCCGGCGCGACGGGTGGTACCTGCCGCTTCTCGCCACCTTCGGGTTGGGGCTTGCTATGCGACTGGCCATAGGCGCGGGAGACCCTCCGGCGAGTCACTTTGCCGGCGCGATCGCAAGCGACGGCTTTGCCTCGTTCTGCAAGGTTGCGATAGCAACCTTCGGTCTCCTGACCGTCTGGCTCGCTCGCTCCACCGTCATACGCCGCGGTCTCGAGGAGGCTGAGTTCTACGCGCTGGTTCTGTTCGCAACGGCCGGGATGATGCTTATGGCGGCCGCGGCGGACCTAATCGTGATGTTCCTGGCTCTCGAGATGTTCTCGATCGCGCTCTATGTTTTGGTGGGGTTCCGGGCCGAGTCGCCGGCCAGCCAGGAATCCTCGATGAAGTACTTCCTGCTGGGCGCCTTCTCGTCGGCTTTCTTCCTCTTGGGGATCGCGCTCGTCTACGGCGCGACCGGCTCCACGACACTCGGACCCGGCGGACAGGACAACATCATCGAGGCCCTCAACGCCGCGCCCGCGGGAGGCGCAAGTCTCCTCGTGCTCGGCACCGCGATGCTGATCGTCGGGCTCGGGTTCAAGGTGGCCGCGGTCCCCTTCCACATGTGGACGCCGGACGCCTACCAGGGAGCCGCCAGTGCGGTCACGGGTTTCATGGCCGCGGGCTCGAAGTTCGCCGGCTTCGCGGCGATGCTGCGCCTCCTCGACGGGACTCTGTTCTCGATCCGCTGGGATTGGCGACCCCTAGTCGTCGGGATCGCCGTCGCGACGATGGTTGTGGGCTCGGTGCTGGCCGTGGTCCAGGAGAACGTAAAGCGCATGCTTGCCTATTCGTCGATCGCGCATGCGGGCTTCGTGCTGACGGGAATCGTCGCTGCGAATGATCGCGGCGTAGCAGGGACGCTTTTCTATCTGACCGTTTACGGGTTGACCGTTCTCGGAGCCTTCGCCGTCGTGGCGATCCTGGCGGGGCCCGACGACAGCCGGGTTCGCCTCGTCGACTATCGAGGGTTGTTCGCGGCCAACCCGCTCTTGGCGGGTGCTCTGACCTTGTTCCTCTTGTCGCTCGCCGGAGTCCCTCTCACTTCCGGCTTCGTCGGCAAACTCGTGGTCTTCGCGGCAGCGGTCGAATCGGGCTACGTGTGGCTGATCGCGGTCGGGGCCGTGGCCAGTGCGGTCGCGGCCTTCTTCTATCTGCGAGTCCTCGTCGTGATGTACATGCAGGAGCCCGACGGCGACGTCGTCCGCGCGCGTCCAGACCCACTCGCGAGCGGCGTCGTGGCCCTGACCGCGGCGGCGACCTTGGTCTTGGGGATCTTCTGGGGCCCGCTGATTCGCGCCGCCGAGAACGCGACTTTCTTCGCTGGTGTGTGAGGTGTTTCACGAGTGAACGAGAGCATGGTTGCGAGAAGGCTGCGTGATAGCTTTTCGCCTCAGATCCAGGACTTTTATGTTCTTTCGTCGCGACAGGGGAGAGCGCTAGGTGCCTGAGGGCTACTTCGGCGACTACGTCACGATCGGGATCTTCGCCATCGTCGGTGTGGTGCTGGTTTTCGGGACGATCTTTGTCTCCAACCTGCTGAGCCCCAAGGTTCCACATCGCGAAAAGCTGACGACTTACGAGTCCGGGATCGACCCCGTCGGCGGGGGGTGGTCGCAGGCGAACGTCCGCTACTACATCTTCGCCCTGCTGTTCGTGGTGTTCGATGTCGAGGCGGTCTTTCTGTTCCCTTGGGCCCTCGTGTTCGAAGAGCTCGGAACCCAGGCCTTCGTCGAGATGCTGATCTTCATCGGGATCCTGGTTCTGGCGCTGGTCTACGCGATCAAAAAGAAGGTCCTCGAATGGCTGTGATGGAGAAGGTGAAGCTGCCCGGGCCTGTGGCCTGGTTGCTCAACTGGAGTCGCAAGTATTCGCTCTGGGTCATGCAGTTCGGCCTGGCGTGCTGCGGCATCGAGATGGGTGCGGCGTTCGCTAGCAAGTTCGACGTCATCCGCTTCGGGGTCATCCCCTTCCCCGCGTCGCCCCGTCAGGCCGACTTGTTGGTCGTCGCCGGCACGGTCACGGACAAGATGGCGGCACCGCTGAAGCGTGTCTACGACCAGATGCCCGAGCCCAAGTACGTGATCTCGATGGGCTCGTGTGCCAATTGCGGCGGCCCCTACTGGGACTCGTACTCGGTCACGAAGGGCTGTGACCAGATCATGCCGGTAGACGTTTACGTCCCGGGCTGTCCGCCGCGTCCCGAGGCACTCCTCCAAGGGATCATTCGCCTACAGCAGAAGATCGGCGGTGAGGACATCCAGGAGAAGTGGAAGGGGCACACCACGCCGGTGCCTCACATCCCGCAGGCGGGTCTCGCCGGAGGCATCTGATGCCCAGCTGCGAACGACGAGTGCGCACTGAATGCCGCTCTGCGGCAGTCATAACTCAGTCGACGCGGAGGGGAGAAGGCTGATGCCGGTTATCGAGAGGCTGACTGCCGATGCCGCACTGAGCCGGGCCCAGGCCGCGATCGGGGGCCGTGCTCAGCAACTACACGTGAACCTCGGCCACCTCGAGTTGTGGTGCCGCCCCGCCGACCTAGTCGACGTCGTTACGACGCTACGCGATGCCGAAGGCCTCGCATTCCGCTTCTTTACCTTCCTCTCGGCGATTGACCGCAGCGAGCTCGAGGAAGGCGGAGGTCTGGAGGTCCTCATCCACCTTTACTCGCCGGAACATGCAGCCCACGTCAACATCCATGTCCCGGTTGACGCCGATAATCCGCGCTGCCCGACGATCAGTGGCCTTTTTGCGGGTGCCCTGTGGCACGAGCGCGAATGCCACGAGATGTTCGGAGTGGTCTTCGAGGGACATCCGAAGCTCGTCGGTTTGTACCTGCCGGAGGATTTCCAGGGCCATCCCGGTCTGCGCTCCTTCAAGTTGCCGAGCCGCAACCTCATCAAGGAATGGCCGGGAGCG
>DATADF010000199.1:0-18854 GCA_036258695.1 Actinomycetota bacterium | reverse complement strand
GCGCTGCTGGGGGATCGCGTGAGGATGCAGTCCCACGCGACCGATGAGCACGTTTTCATCCGCTCCATGGCGACACGCGGGCACCTCGGCGGTATCTCTCTGGCGACACCCGAGGCCGTGCGCGTGTTGGACGCTGCGGGTAAGGAGATCGTAATGATCGAGACCGTCGGCGTCGGTCAAGCCGAGGTCGAGATCACCGATGCCTGCGACACCACGTTGGTGGTGGTCAATCCCGGGTGGGGAGACGCCGTCCAAGCCGCGAAAGCCGGCCTTATGGAGATAGCCGACGTATTCGTGGTTAACAAGGCAGACCGCGCCGGCGCGAAGGACACCGTGCGCGAGCTCCGACAGATGCTCGAGCTTTCAGAGGCGGAGTGGAAGCCCACCATCGTCCCCACTATCGCCGTGAAAGATGAAGGTATCGCGGAGTTGTGGAGTGCGATCGCGAATCATCGGGCGTGGCAGGACACCAACGGACGATTGACCGCACGGCGTCGGCGGCGGATCGAACGCGAGATCAAAGAGATCGTGGCCGAGCGTTATCGCGCTCGCATTGATGCGGCAGCCACCGGTCTGCTCAAGGGGCTAGCCGACGCAGTCATCCTGCGTGAGTTAGACCCTTATCAAGCGGCGGAACGGTTGACCGAAAAGCTGTAACAGGCTCACCCGGCAATCATTTGCGGTATAGGAACTCTTGGAGTTGAGGGTTCAGTCTCTTGAGTTTGACCGCGCCCTTGACGATCGGGTCGTTGAACCTGAAGACGTCCAAGCCGCGACTGGTTCCCGGTGCCGCGTCCGATAAGGCGTTGGCGTAGCTGGAATCGAAGTTGTTCGCCCAGATATAGCCGTTGTACCAGTACGAAGCCCACACACTGGCCTCGGCATGTTCGTCGCGCGCGATGTAGTGGCCGAGTTCGGTGACGTTTTCCATATCCGTGAAGTCGAGGACGGCGATCCCGGCTTGATATCCGATGGCTATCAACAAGTCCGTGTCATTCCTCAGAGGGACGACGTTGAAGTTATGCGCGGTGCATAGAACGGAAGCCTGCTGGCGCGGGAACTTCCAGTGACCTTTATGCACCGGATTTTCCGGATCGCTGACGTCGTAGAACCAGAACGCCGCGGTGGTCGTCTGATCCTCGAGACATCCGGGGGCGAAGATCGCGCCGCCCATCTCGTCGCCGACGACCAATCCCCGGCCGTCATTTGTGAAGGTGCTGGAGTGAGAGAAGCTCATGCCCGTCTGATTGGGAATGTGAGCAATGATCTCGGGCTCCTCGGGATTCGAGATGTCCCACATCTGCGTCTCGGTCAAGCATGCCGCCCCGGCAAGCTTCAGCTTGGGGAAGAACGTGACATCGTGGCAGCCAATCGACGGCTCGACGCTCGGAGTTCCGATGACTTTCGCCTCCTCGGGCTTGTCCAGCGGAACCTCGATGACCGAAACCTTCCGATGCGTCATGTAGTTGCAGTTCGCGCCCTGATTCGTTACCGGATAGGACATGCTGTAGACCAACAAGCGATTGTTCTTGAGATCCGGGAGCACCGAGTTGTTGTGTGATCCACAGTCGGTGTAGACCGCGGCGATCTGACTCGGCGTCTCGGGGTTTTCGATGGAAACGACACGCACGCCCTCCCACGCGGTGCCGGTCAGGATCTGGGCCTGGTTGGCGCCGGCGTTGGGACAATCGGGGGTGTCGCGCGGGCTGTCGACCGACTCGAAGACCAGGTCGCCCCAAATGGCGACATCCGCTTGCGATCCCTGACAGACGAACTGACCTACTTGCACGGGGTTTGCCGGATCCGAGATATCGATCACACGGAATCCGCCCGGGTTTCCATAGTTGCCCATGATCGCGGTGTTCCCCCAGAAGGCGAGGTCCGAGCCGGCCCGGAAATCCGGTTGTCCGTCGGGTTCTCCTTCCGCAGGGGGAAGGTCGGGGTTGTAGTTCGCTACCAGCTCTATGTTGTCTGAGTGGGTGCTGGCATCGTGCGTTGCCGAGGCAATGGGCGCCAGCGACACCGCCAATACCAGAACCATCGTCAGCAATATCGCAAGCCGCCTCATCATTCCTCCTTGACCATCCAATCCAAGCCGGGTGCCAGGTTTCCCTCACCCCCGTGCACGGTGATCCTCCGCTCAGGTCGTAGCGATGTTCCTGGATATTTCGTCTACAGGGGTCCGTCTCCTCTTTGAGCGGATGCCCGGCGGGCCGAGTAGCCGTCACTGACTAGACTGCATACGTGGCCGATGACCTGCAACGACGCTGGCGGGAGCGCTACGAGAAGGCGCAGCTGCGAGCCGACGTCGACTTCGACACGCTCTCGAGCGTCGAGGTCGATCCGATCTACTGGCCGGACGGCGATAGCGACGAGCGCATCGGCGCGCCCGGCGAATATCCGTTCACGCGCGGCATCTATTCGAGCGGCTACCGAGGCAGGCTGTGGACGATGCGGCAGTTCGCCGGCTTCGGCAATGCGGAGCAGACTAACGAGCGCTACAAGTTCTTACTCGAGCATGGCCAGACCGGGCTCTCCGTAGCGTTCGACATGCCCACTTTGATGGGTCGCGATTCCGACGACCCGCATTCGGTGGGCGAGGTGGGCCGCTGCGGCGTCGCGATCGACTCGTTGGCGGACATGGAGCTCCTGTTCAAAGACATCAACCTCGAATCGATCACCACGTCGATGACGATCTCGGGGCCCGCTCCGATGCTCTTCGCGTTTTATGTCGCTGCCGCGGACAAGCAAGGCGCCGACATATCCAAGCTCGATGGGACTTGTCAGACCGACATCCTGAAGGAGTACATCGCTCAGAAGGAGTGGCTTTTTCCGCCCGAGCCCCACCTCAGGCTGACCGCCGACATGATGGAGTTCTGCGCTCGCGAGGTGCCTAAGTACCACCCTCTTTCAATCTCCGGCTATCACATTCGGGAGGCGGGCTCGACCGCGGTACAGGAACTCGCCTTCACCCTGGCATCGGGATTTGCCCACGTGGAGCTCGGGAAGCGCCGCGGGCTGGACGTCGATGAGTTCGCCCCTGGTATCTCATTTTTCTTTAACTCGCACGTCGATTTCTTCGAAGAGATCGCCAAGTTCCGAGCCGCACGACGCATCTGGGCACGGTGGATGAAGGAGCGCTATGGCGCCGCCAAGGAGCGGTCCTGGATGCTCAAATTCCACACTCAGACGGCGGGCGTTTCGCTGACCGCGCAGCAGCCCTACAACAACGTGGTGCGCACGGCAACCGAAGCCCTCGCTGCGGTTCTGGGCGGCACACAGTCGCTGCACACGAACTCGCTCGACGAGGTCCTCGCGCTGCCGACCGACGAAGCGGTGGAGATTGCGCTGCGAACGCAGCAGATCATCGCCTACGAGACGGGTGTTCCCAACGTTATCGATCCTCTCGGCGGCTCGTGGTTCATCGAGGAGCTCACGGATCGAACCGAGGCCGCGGCCGAGGAGTACTTCGCCAAGATCGACGACCTGGGCAACGGGTCAATTCTCGACGGGATGCTCGTTGGAATTGAGCAGGGCTACTTCCAGAAGGAGATCGCCGACGCCGCCTTCCGCTACCAGCAACTTCTGGAACAGGGCCGCAAGGTAATCGTGGGAGTCAATCGCTTTACTCCATCGGTACAGACCGCGCCGGAGATGCTGGTCATCGGCCCCGATATCGAGGAGCGACAGAACAAGTCCGTGGCTGAGGTGCGCGCGAACCGCGACGCCCGCGCGGCGGAGGACGCAATCGAGAGTTTGAAAGAGATGGCTCACGACGAATCGCAGAACTCGATTCCGGTCCTAGTTGCCGCGGCCGAGGCTTACGTCACTCTTGGCGAGATGGTCGAAACGTTGAAGGGAGAATGGGGCGTCTACACCGAGCCCCCGATGTTCTAAGGGCTAGTTCGGGAAGCGGCCGAGGTGGCCGTTTGGAACCGGGTCCGAGGAGTAGCTGGCGACGCCTCCGATGTTCTGCACCCACGCCGACGTCGCGAACCATCCGAACGATCGGGGCCCTCTTAGGTGCTTCCACGGCAGCGTGAAAGTCATCAGATTCCCGTCGATCTCGAAGGTGCCGGGAAACGGCTCGGCTTCTTGCTTGCTGCCGGAGTACGTCTCCCATCCCGTCGTTGTGGCGCGTGCCCCGAACCCATACCCATCGTCGTCGTCACGGCCCGTGACGCTCCAGCCGACCATCATGAACGTCTTGTCGTCGGTCATGCGGTTGGGCACTTCGCCGTTGAAAGTGACGCGGAAAGCGATGTCCTCACCGAGGCCCTCTATCTCGACCAACAGGATCTCGGCGTAATCGGGAGTCACGCCCTGCTTGTATGCATCAGGCTCGGGTTCCGCGACGCGCGCCGATTCGAACCGGAACCGCTCTCCCACGCGAGATGGAGGGACCGCTTGCTTCGTAGTCCGTCCCTCGGCGACCGGAGCAACGCCTCCAGGGGCACCGGGCATCGGCGTCAACGCGGGCGCGCCGCGGCCCGGTTTCCTGTCGTCTCCGCGTCTCTTCTTTTCGGATGCCCCGGCCTGCTTTTGGGCGGCGCTTCTCGCGGCACCCGGACCCACGGGCGGCGGTGAGCTGCATGCAGTTAAGAGCAGCCCAGTAAGCAGTAGCACGATGGAACGTTTCAAAGGCCTCGGCCTCCACGCAGAATTCTGTAACCCAGGACCGCGGCAGCGAGCGCAAGCACGATCGCGACGACGGCCCCGGCACTGGTCAGCGGGTCGGACGGCGGAGGCTGCAGCGTTTGCACCGGTGCAGGGGTGGCGCTTTGGGCCGTCCAGAGTGTGGCTGTCATTGGAACTTCGTTCGCCGGTCCGCCCTCCTCGCCTTCATCGCCGCTCGGATGCCTGGACCGGCCATTCCCCCCACGAGATCGTCTCCCCGGGCCTCGCGGCCAAGCCCAGATCCGCCAAGAGGATCAAGAACGTTCGCAACAACCGGGCGGTCACGCCCCAGATCACGTGGTTCCCCCACACCCAAGCTTCCGTTGGATACGTGCGGTCGAGATGCGAGAAGCCCGGTTCGGAGCGAATCTCCTCATTGAGCTGTGCGATCGGAACGACCAGAATTTCGGCAACCTCGGAAGGGTTGGCATGGAGTTGCGGCAGTCGATCGATGAGTCCGACAACCGGACTCACGACGAAGCCACTTACGAACGTCGGCATCGAGTCGAGCTCGCCGATCACCCGCACCTCATCGGGATCGAGCCCTATCTCTTCTTGCGCTTCGCGCAGCGCCGCCTCCACGGCGGATTCACCAGGCCCGATCGAGCCTCCGGGAAACGAAATCTGTCCCTTATGACTCGGGAGGTGCTCTGTGCGCACCGTGAAGATGAGAGAGGGCTCTGGAGTCAGAACGACGGGAACCAGCACCGCCGCGTCGCGTGCTCCTTCTATGCGCGCCCGTCTAGGAGCGCGCGCTGAAAGCGCGCCCAGTAGCAATCCTTCAAAGGTTTCGGACATCGCCTTCATCGTAGCCTTGCGGTCTTTCCATTCAGACAGCGAGGAGGAGCGGTGGGCGAATTCGTGAATCTCGAGATCTCGGACAACGGCGTGGGCACGATTCGCATCGATCGCCCCAAGGTCAACGCGCTGAACGGGCAGGTCGCGAACGAGATCGGGGCCGCGGTAGACGCGGCGGCTATGGACGAGAAGGTCCGCGCCGTGGTGCTCTGGGGAGGCGAGAAGGTCTTCGCCGCCGGGGCGGACATCAAGGAGATGTCGACGCGTGATGCGGTGACCATGTACCGCTACATCGGACACTTCCAGGACGTCTTCACGCGCCTGCAGAAACTGCCGCAGGTAACCATCGCGGCGGTGAACGGGTATGCCCTGGGAGGCGGTTGCGAGCTGTCCCTCGCGTGCGACTTTCGAATCTGCGCCACCGACGCGAACTTCGGACAGCCCGAGATCTTGCTGGGTGTCATTCCTGGTGCGGGCGGAACGCAGCGGCTGCCGCGCCTCATTGGAGTGGCGCGGGCGAAAGAGATCATCTATTCGGGTCGTTTCGTCGGAGCCGATGAGGCGCTACGCATCGGGCTGGTCGACGAGGTCGTCGAGCCGGAACGGGTCTACGAACGAGCGCTCGAGCTCGCGCGGCGGTACGCGGCGGGCCCGACCGTCGCACTGGCCGCGGCCAAGCAAGCGATCGCCAATGGGCTCGAGACCAGTCTTGAGAATGGGTTGTTGATTGAGCGCCAGGCGTTCGCGGCCTTGTTCGCCACCGAGGACCAGAAAATCGGGATGACCTCTTTCGTCGAGCAGGGACCGGGCAAGGCACAGTTCGTCGGCCGCTAGCGCCACGCGCAGGGACGACGAGCCACGCGAGATCCATATGACGCGCCACCAGGGTACGAGCCACCGGATTGAGCGGATCGATCGTCATCGATGTGCGAAAGCTGACCGATCTAGGACTGGGGCCGTTCGCGGTACTCCGTTGAGCTGTGGCCTTACCGACGCTAGGGACCGAAGCGGCGTCTTAGTTCCTCGCTCAGCTCGTAGAAACGATCTTCGTTGGGACGCTCCGGCATTGGCTCACGACCCGCGGCCACCGCGAACGCGGCGGGAAGGGTGTGTTCGCTGATCTCGCCGTAGCCCATCTTGGGATAGAAGGCGAACGGCAGGTCGGCGGGCTGCGGGACCCAACAGATGGGGTCCATGTCGCCGTCGTACTTGCTGTCGTGCGGATTTGGATTCGCGGTCTTGCGGATCACTTCGTGAAGCTCCGCGGCGACCAGCTTGCCGTCTTGCAAGGGACCTTCTTTCGGACGCAAATTGCCGGAAGGAATCGTGAGCAAGCCCTTGCCGGTGTGCCCGAACTCGGCGCGCAATTCGCCCAAGAGCCGTGCGGCGTAGCCGGTGATTCTCGGACTGGCGCTTGACGTACCGGAGAACCCGGTATCCCCGAAGCCGTCGGGCTCGGCCGCAACGGTGCCGCAGCCGTCCATCACCACGTGCGGGTCGAGGTTGCTGTAGTTCGTGTAGCCCCCGTTGTCGTTGGCACCGGCGATCAGGCTTCCCACCGGGGCATTCCAGCGACTGATCTCCATCGGATAATTCGCGCTGGCACCCAGCACGCCGTTCCCCGCCGCGATGACGACGAACTTCCCCTTCGAGATCAAGTAAGCGATGTCCTCAGCCGGCGAGATCAGCGGCGTTGGGACATCTTGGATATTGAGGTGCACGACGTCGATCCACGGTTGGTCTGCGGCCCATTTCACCAAGCTGAACGCTTCGTTCAGGTCTTGCGGGTCGTACCAGTTGAGGATGACGAGTTGGGCATTCGACGCCATCCCGTATTGCTCGCACGCGATCTGGCTCGACGCCTGTGCTCCGTGCGGATAGTCATCGACGAACTGTGTACTCGCTTGGGCGCCCCCGTAGAACGACAGGTTCGTGCCGGGCACGTAATAGAGGGTGTGGTCCTTGATTGATTCCAGCGCTTTCTGGCTCGCCTCGAGCGATTCCTCGTAGGTCTTCTTGAACTTCAGCGGTAGCGGCCGTGCGGTCGCCGGGTAGGTCGGTACCAGCTCGCGTGGGCTTCCTTGCGCGCGTCGGAAGCACGGGTGGAACGGATTCGTTCCCGTGTCGAAGGTCGCGACGACGACGGGGTCCGCCTTTGACGCGACGGCCGCGGCCCTCGACGCCGTGGGAAACGCCGCGGCGACAAGGGCCTGTGAAGCAACGAGCAGCCAGGCTCCTAAACGCGCGCGCGCTTTACTCAATTGACCTCAACCCCCTCAAACCGCCGCACCATTGTGAAATCTTGGCACCCTGGTGGTGCCCTGTCTATGCTCCGCCCGACAGCAAGGCAACTAACATCTGCGAGTGCAGGCCGACTTTTCGTCGCTCGTCCATCGCATCGAAATGCCGACCCCGTACGCGGTTGGGCCGGTCAATGCATACCTGTTAGCGGTCGAGCCGCTCACGCTGATCGACGCGGGCATCAACACACCGCAGGCCCAGAACGCCCTGGTGCTGGGAATCGCCGAGGCTGGATGCTTCCTAGAGGGCATCGAGCGAGTACTCATCACGCATGCGCATCCCGACCACTACGGCCTCGTGCACGTGATCCAGGAGGCGTCCGGGGCGACGGTGCACGTGCCCGAGCGCGAGATGGCGCGCATCCGTGACCGCCAGATGCTGTTCGAGGTGGGACGGCTTCTGATGGGGGCCGGGATGCCGCTCGATCTCCTCTTCAAGATGGACCAGCAGCGGCGCGGCGATCCGCGACCGAAGCTCGACCACGACAGCGTGGTGCCCGTCCATGACGGGGACACCTTCTCGGTCTCTTCGGGAGCGCAGAACTGGGTGCTGGAGGCCCACTTGATGCCGGGGCATACCGGCGGCCATGTCGTCTATTTCGAGCCCGAGAGTCGCACGATGTTTGCCGGCGACCAGCTCTTGCCCGAGGTCTCGCCTAATCCCCTTCTGGAGCCATCGATCGATGCGCCCGGCGAACGTCGTCGCTCCCTGCGCGAGTACCTCAACTCCCTGCACGCGATGGAGGCCATGGAACCGTCGCTCGTCTATCCGGGACACGGAGCCCCCGTCGCTGAGCCTGCGGCGCTGATCACGTCGCTTCTCGAGCACCACGCGAAACGGAAGTCCAGCATTGCCGGGATGCTCGACGACGACGGTAAGACGCCGTACGAGCTTGCCCAGGAGGTCTACCCAGACGTCTCCGGGTACGACTCATTCCTGGCAGTGTCGGAAGTGATCGCGCATCTAGATCTGGTGGTCGAGGATGGCGACGCGTTCGTGGAAGAGCGCGACGGCATCAGCTATTACCGAATGGCCGACACATGAGACGCCGCTGCTACCATCCGGTCGCCGTTATTGAACGGCCGGTCAAGTCTGCCGAGGAGGCGTAATTGAACATCGTTGTCTGCGTAAAGCACATCCCTGATCCGAACCTTCCTCCGGAGATGGACGGCCATCGCCTGAAGCGCGAGGGCGTGGCCGGCGTCCTCGATCCCGGAGACGAATTCGGCGTTGAGGCGGGGCTGCAATTGAAAGAGGCCCACGGAGGCGAAGTCGCACTCGTGTCGATGGGCCCTGCCCCCGCGCTAGAGGCGATAAAGCGCGGCTTATCGATGGGGGCCGACAAGGGAGTCCTCGTTACCGACGAAGCGCTTCCCGGCGCCGACGCGCTCGTTACGGCAAAGGTCCTTGCCGCGGCTATCAAGCGCAACGAGTTCGATCTTGTGATTGCCGGGGTCGAGTCAACCGACGGGTACACGGGAACGATGCCGGCGACTCTCGCGGAGCTCCTCGATCTCCCTCAGGTGACGTTCGCAAAGCAGATCGAGTCCGACGGAAGCTCGCTGAAGATCCAGCGCCAGACGGCAGAGGGCTATCACGTAGTCGAGTGCCCCCTTCCGGCGCTCATCACGGTGACGGCCGGCGTGAACGAGCCTCGATATGCCTCGTTCAAGGGGATCATGGCCGCCAAGAACAAGCCGGTCGAGCAGCTTTCGGTCGCCGACCTTGGACTCGGAGCCGACGACGTCGCGGTGAAGCAAGAGGTAGCTCAGCTCGTCCCTGCCGAGGAGCGCAAGGCCGGTGAGGTCATCACGGATGATGGGGAGGCCGCCGCCCGCATCGCCGACTTCCTCGTTGAAGCGAAGGTGATCTGAGTGGCGAAGATCTGGGTCTACGCAGAGGTCTCGCCCGACGGCAAGCCCGATCCCGTGGCGCTCGAGCTGCTGACGAAAGCACGCAGCCTCGGCGGCGAGACCGAGGCAGTTGCGTTCGGTCCGGGAGCCACACAGGCCGCGGCGCAACTCGGTGAGTACGGGGCCGCGACCGTCTATGCCAGTGACGACGAGGTGTTCGCCGATTACGTGGCCCAGCCGGCTGCCCACGCCTTGCATCAGCTCGTCCAACAGCACTCGCCCGAGTTGATCCTGTTCGCGATGGACTACGACTCGCGCGACGTGGCCGGTCGACTGTCGGCGAAGACGGGCTCCACGCTGATGGCGAACGCAACCGGGCTCGTCGACGCAAATACGGCGCAGACCGCGATCTTCGGCGGCACGTTGATCGTCGACGTGAAGCTGGAGGGCAGTCCCAAGCTCGTCGTCGTGCGACCGAAATCGTTTGTGCCGGAGCCGTCGCCAGTCGAGCCCAAGATCGAGAACGTCCAGGTCGACATTCCCGATGATTTGAAGAAAGCGAAGCGCGTCGAGCGTCATGAGGAAGCCGCGGCGGGGCCGAAGCTCGAAGAGGCACCGGTGATCATCTCCGGTGGGCGGGGCCTTCAGGATCCCGGCAACTTCAAACTGTTGGACGAGTTGGCCGACGCAATCGGTAACGCCGCCGTCGGTGCGACCAGGGCGGTCGTCGACGCGGGCTGGGTCCCTTACGCGCTACAGATAGGTCAGACGGGCAAGACGGTCAAGCCCGGTGTCTACATCGCCATCGGCATCAGCGGCGCCACGCAACACATCGTGGGGATGAAGGGGGCCAAGCGCATCATTGCCATCAACAAGGACGAGGAGGCCCCGATCTTCTCGATCTCGGACCTCGGCGTGGTCGGGGATGCGTTGAAGATCGTGCCGCAGCTGACGGAAGAGATAAGGAAGCGCAAGGGTTAAGCCCGTGGGGCTGGGCGACAGGATCAGAGCGTTCTTCGCCCACCGCAAGAATCCCGCGCTCGATGAACTGGAGGCGTTCGTGCGCGAGCACAAGGGCGTCGAGGGGTTCGTCGAGCCACAGACGGCAACCAGCCCGACGACCTTGCTCCTGGTCGACCGTTATGGGGAGCACATGCGCGCGCCGGTGCACGACGCCCGGGATGCCGCCGCATTCTGCAGCCGGCTCGGGCTGCCGATCTACGACGCCCAGGTGATCGGGTACCCGAAGCGCATGCGGGAGTTCGAGAAACGCCGCCGCGCGCAAGCCTCCGACCAATTAGACAAAGACATCGCCGACCTCGAACGTCGCCTCTCCGAACCCGGAAACGAGGCCCCCAACCAATAAACGCGGCCTTTATCCTGGGTGGATGCATTACCTGGATTACGCCGCGACGACGCCGGTATTGCCCGAGGTCCGGGACGTCATGTTCTCGATCCTCGAGGGCGACTTCGGCAATCCGTCATCCACGCACACCTTCGGGCGCAAGGCAAAGGAGGCGGTGGAGGACGCGCGCGACCGCGTTGCGGCCGCGATCGGCGCCAGTCCCGCCGAGATCGTGTTCACCGGCGGTGGGACCGAGGCCGACAATCTGGGCCTGAAGGGAGCCGCCGAGAAGCTGCGCGGGAGCGGCAGCCACATCGTGATCACGGCCTTCGAGCACCACGCGGTCCTCGACACGGCGGAGTGGCTGAGACGCAAGGGATTCGAAGTCACGACCGTCCGGGTCACCTCCGACGGCCTTGTAGAGCCCGACGCGGTGGCCTCTGCGGTTCACCGCGGCACCATCCTCGTTTCGGTCATGGCGGTAAACAACGAGATCGGCACCATCCAGCCGATGGCGGAGATCGTCACTGCGGTGAAGGCGGCCAATGCCAACACGGTTGTCCATACCGATGCGGTACAGGCCCTCGGCAACATCCCCGTCGACGTCCACGCATGGGGCGTGGACCTGGCGGCCTTCTCGGCCCACAAGCTCGGCGGCCCGAAGGGCGTAGGAGCCCTGTTCGTCCGTAGTCCCGTAGCGGTCGAGCCGGTGATCCATGGCGGTGGACATGAGCGGGGGCTGAGATCCGGGACGCTGAACGTCGCGGGGATCGCTGGGTTTGGCATGGCGGCGGAGATCGCCGCGAAGGAGGTCTACGAGAAGGCCGAACGAGTCCGTCCACTCCGCGACGCGCTTTTCGAGGGAATCCGCGAGCAGGTTACGGATGTCGTCGTGAACGGCACATTAGATCAGCGAGTGCCGGGAAACCTCAACATCTGCATTCCGGGGGCCGCAGGCGAGATCTTGCTCCTCCTGCTGGATCAGGTCGGAATCGCATGCTCGTCTGGGTCCGCGTGCCAGTCCGGCGCCCTCGATCCTTCGCACGTGCTCCTTGCCATCGGGACGTCGCGGCAGCTTGCCGAGGGCAGCCTTCGGTTCACGCTCGGGCGCGATTCAACTCGGGCGGATGTTGATGCCGCGCTGGCGGCGTTGCCCGATGCCGTCGCGGGCGCGCGCAAGGTCGCCTGATGGCTCGCACGAAAGCGGTTGTCGCGATGTCCGGTGGTGTCGACTCTTCCGTCGCCGCCGCGCTCCTCATCGAGCAGGGATACGACGTCACCGGGATCATGCTCAAGCTGTGGCGCGGCGATGAGGCGAACCACAACTCTGGATGCTGCAACCTCGGCGCAGCCGAGGACGCCCGCCGCGTGGCCGACGTGCTCGATATCCCGTTCTATGTCTTCAACCTCTCCGAGCGCTTCGAGGACTCGGTCGTTCGCGATTTCCGAAACGCGTATGCATCGGGCGAGACGCCGAACCCGTGTGTGCGATGCAACCAGTGGATCAAGTTCGACGCGCTTCTCGACCGAGCCAAAGCAATGGGGGCCGACATCCTTGCGACGGGTCACTATGCGCGCGTGCGCGAGCACCACGGCGCGTACCGACTGCTCAGAGGTGTCGACGCGCGCAAGGACCAGTCCTATGTGCTGTGGATGCTCGGACAGGACGAGCTGCGTCACGTCCGCTTCCCGGTCGGCGAGATGGAGAAGCACGAGACGCGCGCCAGGGCATCGGAGCTGGGTCTGAGGACGGCGGCCAAGCCAGATTCGCAGGAGATCTGCTTCGTGCGTGGGGGAGATGTTGGGACCTACATCGATGAGTTCGTTGCCCCAGGAGCTCGACCCGGAGCGATCCGCGATAGAGACGGCACCGTCGTCGGCACCCATCGTGGGATCGGTCACTACACGATCGGTCAGCGCAAGGGTCTTGGGATCAGCCTGGGCGAGCCGGTTTTCGTCACGGCTATCAATGCGGCCGACAACTCGATCACGATCGGTCGCCGCGAGGAGCTCGCGGTCGCTGGGATGAGCGTCCGGGAGGCGAGCTTCGTCGCCGAACCGCCTAAGTCGGGCACCGCCGTCTTCGTGCAACACCGCGCGCACGGTGAAACGAACCGTGGCACGGTCTCGGCGGTTGACGGTGGCCACTTCCAGATCGAGTTCGATCGGCCCGTCGAGGCGGTGGCGCCCGGCCAGTCCGCGGCGATCTATTCGGCGGGCGAGCCCGACGTTCTGCTGGGCGGCGGCATCATTGCCGTCGTTCACCCAGCTGGGAGGGTCGACCTGCTGGCAAGCTCGGTTAGCTGATCGGCTGCCGCGGCCTGAAGGCATCCCCGTCTCGCCGACGAACTCACCGTCACTCGGAAAGGAACCTCTATGAAAATCCTTCGTGTCTCGGCGGCATTGGTCGCAACCGTCCTTCTGTCGACCGCTCAGACGGCGCGCGCCGTTATAGATGAGCACCCCCCAGGACCGGGCTACTTCGCGTCGGACAACGTTGAGTGGATCACGACTCTGCCGATCGAAACCGATAGTTCCGGGGCTCGCCTGTTGGACGAGTATCTCTACATCACGACGGCTCGCTGGCTGGCGATCTACGACGTCTCCAATCCGACGATGCCGGAGCGCCTTGGTACGGCCGTGCTTCCACAACAACCGCAGTTCTCCGAGGAGGATGTCGATACGAACGGCAAGATTCTGCTAATCGGGACGCTCGGCAACCTCTACGTCTATGACGTCGAGGAAAAGACAAACCCCACTCAGATCGGAATGCTTCCCGGGGCGGACCAACACACGATCAGCTGCATCCTCGATTGCAGATATGGGTACGGCTCGGGCGGCTTGATCATCGACCTGCGCGATCCAACGAATCCAAAAGAGGTCGGGAACTGGGGCGACGGCATGCCGGCATCGTCCGGCCACGACGTCACCGAAGTCGCTCCGGGACTGGTCGTCACCTCGACAAACCCGATGATGCTTCTCGACGCGCGCAAGAACCCGGTACGCCCGCGCCTTCTCGCGCTCGGCCCTCCGAAAGACGACCGATTCATTCACAGCAACGCGTGGCCTCAGACCGCGAAAGACAAGTTTCTTCTCGTTGGGGGGGAGACCGGAGGACCCTTCTGCGGTGAGGAGGATGCAGGCGCGTTCATGACCTGGGACACCACCGGATATCAGAAAACGCACACGTTCAGAATGATCGACGAGTACCGAGTCACCGATGGGCTGCCCACGGACGGCAACGCCACTGTGCATACCTTCTGCACGCACTGGTTCGAAGTACACCCCAAGTTCCGCAACGGCGGGCTGGTGGCAATGGCGTGGTACGAGCACGGAACGAGATTCCTGCGCGTGTCCAAGAAGGGCCGGATCTCGGAGGACGGCTACTTTCTTCCGGTCGGCGGCGCGACCTCAGCCGCATATTGGATCAATGAAGAAATCGTGTACGCGGTCGACTACCAGCGAGGTATTGACATCCTGCGCTACACCGGCAAGCCCTGAGGCGAAGTCCACCGGCCAATCCAAATCTCTACACCCGCAGTGGCAGCCTGGGGGCGACTGGTCGATCACTGGAGGAAAAACGGTTTTGGGGCGGGCGGGTGGCTTGCCAGTCCGAGCGGCGCCTAACGAAAAGGCCAGGGGCGGTTGAAGACGATGATCACGTTGCGATCCTCGGGCTCGCCGATGGCGGCGCGGGACTTCTGGTAATCGTTGTAGCCAAGCTCACGGCCGATCGAGGCCAGTCTCAACACCTGATCGAGCTTGCCCGACGTATCCAGTTTTCCCGTTCCGGGATTGGGCGGTCCCGCGTGATCGATCACCGTCGTTACCAACGAGATCGTGCCGTCGCCGTTGTCGAAGAGCTCGACCATGCGCGCCTGCTGCGGGTAGTCGAGGTGCGCGGCGGTCGAGATCTCCCAGAAGTCGTTTGCGGCCTCGTAGCCCGGTGGACGAGGACCCGCGCAGGTGTGGCGCAGCACGAAGTTCTCATGCTCGTGTCCGTTGAAAAGCGCCAGCACGTTCGGGTAGTGACAGAAGAGATCCTCGAGGGCGATCGACGCGACGTTCTGAGCTGAAGGTTCGGGGTTGCCCTCGTCGTCTTGCTCGTAGTGCAGTCCATAGTGAAGCGGGTACTCGGTCGGATCTGTCGAGGGGAAGCGGGTCGTCCGAAGAGTGTGGTGAGCAAACAGAATCACGTACTGGCCCAACTCGGCCGCCCTTTGGATCTGCGCCTCCATCCACTGGAATTGCGTGTCGTCGACGGATCCCTCGGCGCAAAGAATGCCCGGACATTCGTCGGTGATCGAGTCGTAGACGATGAATCGCAGACCGGAGGCCGGGGAGAACGAGTAGTACCCGTCGTCGTTCGCGTCCGCTATGGCCGGCCGGCCGTACCCGGCGTAGTGCTTGCCGCGTCGGAACCCATGCCCCATGGGCTTGCCGGACGTGAAGAAGTGCTGCTGGATCCATCCGCCGCGGTCACAAGGTAGGGGCATGCCGGCTACGGGATCGGGCTCGTCTTTGGCCAGCCAGCAGCGACGCCTGTCCGGGGGGACGATCGTGTGCTCGCCGGTAAGCACACTCGTAATGTCTTCGGGACTTCCCGTGGGCGGAAGGTCGAGGAATTTGTAGCACCCGACCGCGGCACGCATCAGCGGGACGTTCGTAAATTCGAGGGTCTCGACGCCGGCCGGGCCCGTCCCGATTGGTCCCGCGTACGCGATCGGGCCGTTGCCCTGGATCAGCACATCGTGATTGCCCACGGCCGCGTACCACGGCATTCCCAGACCGACAGCGCGAAACGGCTGATTGGCGGCCTCGAACAGGCCTGGGAAGTCTCTGACTGTCACATCGCCGGTCTGATTGGCCTGGTTCTCTTCGCGGTCGGGCGAATAACCCATCCCGTCGGCACCATCCGAGCTGTCGGGCTCGTAGAAGCCGAAACGCCCTCCGCCTCGCACACCGTCGTAAATCGAGTCATCCTTAGCGGGGCAGTCGGCGGTTGGCTTTCCCGAGTCGGGATTGATGACTTTGCCCCCATCGAGGATGTCGATGTACCAACGCGTCTCGTTGTACTGCTGCGAGTCGGCGCTATCCCCGGTAAGGATTGTGAAGCGGGGCTTGCTTCCCGTGATCTCTGAGCGCAAGTTACGAACCGCGCGCACCATGGCCTCTTCGATCTGCGTCGTCAGCGAGTCGTTGGGTCGGTACGCGGAGTTCACGGCGTCGAACGCCGGAACCTGCGCCAGCGGGTCCAGCACCTCGAGCTTGCCGGGAGTCTCCTCGTCGATGATCTGAAAATCTGTGAGGTGAAGAAAGTTCAGGATCGCGCCGGCTATCGGGGGGCGGAAGTGGTCTGGCTTTTTCTCGCTAGACCCTAGAAGGATGTAGGGCTCACCGGGTGCGTATTCGAGGAGGATGTCCTCATCGACATCCTTGATGGTTCGATCGAGGGTAGTGACGGCCGCCGGCTTGCTCTGACCAATCGGGCCTTGGACCGTAAGGCCTAAAGAGAGCAAGGCCGCCAACGCGACGCCCCCTCGGGCAGTTCTCATAGCCTCTTTCTAATCCAAAGTCGGAAACTCGATCTGATATGGATTTCGACGGACTCAGTGTGCGTTCCTGGAAGGGTGGCGGTGTGGAAAAGTCCGGCGAACAGGCGCAAACCATCCAAAAAGAGTTCGAGCGCGCCGCCGCTTACTTCACGGAGCGTACCCAGGGGCGCTTCGACAGCCTGGATGTGGTGAATTTCTCTCGTATCCAGTCTGGGGCACGGGTGTTGGAGGTCGGTGTCGGCACGGGGAGCTTCCTTCAGCTTTTTGCCGGCAGAGCGGGAAGCCTTGTCGGCGTCGACCTGACCTTCGCCATGCTCGAACAGGGCAGCCGCGAGAAGCCCGATCTGCAGCTCGTTGTCGGGGACGGAAATGGCCTCCCTTTCCGGTCGCAGAGTTTCGATCTGGTCGCTAGTGCACAGACGTTCCACCACATCGCACGACCGGTCCCCGTCCTTCGGGAGATGGCGCGCGTCGTTGCCGCCCATGGCCGCGTGCTGGTCGTCGATCAGGTCGCTCCGGAGCACTACGAAGAGATGGTCGCGATGACCGAGCTCGAGACGCTGCGCGACCCCTCGCATGCCGCGTCCCGATCTCCTTCGGCCATGCGCTTGCTGATCCAGGCCGCGGGCCTGGAGCTAATCGATGAACGGATCGTCTCGACGCGAGAGTCCCTGACACAGTGGATGTGGCCGGGGGAGTTCCCTCTGGAGCGGATCGGTGCGGTGCGCGACTTCGTCGCGAAGCGGGGGCCGGAAACCGGAATGGCTTTCGAGTCCGACGGCGACGATTACACCTTCGAGCGACGGCGGATGGCGCTGTTGGCAGAGATCCCCCGAACGCAGCGGTAAGGATTTACGAGTGGCGAAACCAACCAAAGCGAAGGCCTCGGCGCGCGCTCGTCAGCTGCGAGATGCGATCGACTACCACGCCTACCGGTATCACGTCCTAGACGATCCGGAGATCGCGGACGCGGAATACGACGCACTGATGGCCGAGCTGGTGGCCCTCGAGGAAGCCTGGCCCGATCTCGTCACGCCGGATTCACCGACTCAGCGAATCGGCCCTCCGCCGTCGGACCTGTTCGCTCCCGTGCAGCACCGCACTTTGATGATGTCGCTGGACAACTGTTTTTCCCTGGAGGAGCTCGAGGCGTGGGGCAAGCGCATCGAGCGGGCGATCGGAGGGATCGACGCGTTCGTCACCGAGCTGAAGATGGACGGAGTCGCCGTCAATCTCTTCTACGAGAAGGGTGCCTTCGTCAAAGGCGCGACGCGCGGTGACGGCCGCACCGGCGAGGACATCACGGGAAACCTGAAGACCGTGCGCGCGGTTCCGCTGCGTCTGCGTGGCAAGGCTCCCGATTTCCTCGAAGTCCGGGGCGAGGTCTATATGCAGACGAACGACTTCGAGAAGCTCAACGAGCGGCTCGGCGAGGAGGGCCACAAGCTATTTGCCAATCCACGCAACGCGGCCGCGGGCTCGCTCCGCCAAAAGGACCCCAGCGTCACCGCGACTCGCAATCTGTCCCTCATCTGTCATGGCGTCGGCGCGGTCGAGGGGTTGCGTTTTAGGTCGCATGCGGAATCGCTCGAGGCGTTGCGCGAGTTCGGCCTGCGGGTCAATCCCGAAACGCGGCGGCTTGAGAACCTGAAGAAGGTCTACGACTTCTGCCAGAAGTGGCAGGAGGGTCGCCACGACGTTCCCTACGAGATCGACGGTGTCGTAGTCAAGGTGGACGCCATCGCGCAGCAAGAGGAGCTCGGCGCAACGTCAAAGGCCCCGCGCTGGGCGATCGCCTACAAGTTCCCTCCCGAAGAGCGCACGACCTTGCTCGAGAACATCTTCGCCTCGGTAGGACGAACGGGCGTGGTTACGCCGTTCGCTCAACTCCAGACCGTCTTCGTAGGGGGCGTGAACATCACCACCGCGACCCTTCACAATGAAGACGAGGTCGCCCGTAAGGACGTGCGACCCGGCGACACCGTGATCGTGCGCCGTGCCGGGGATGTGATCCCCGAAGTCGTCGGTCCGGTCCTGACGAAGCGGCCCAAGGGGGCGCGGCGCTGGAAGATGCCGAAGAAGTGCCCCTCCTGCGGCAGCGAGCTGACCCGTGCCGAGGGCGAGGCCGCAACGCGCTGCCTCAACATCTACGAGTGCCCAGCACAGCGGCGAGAGCGCTTGTTCCACTTCGCGGGTCGCGGCGGAATGGACATCGAGGGCTTCGGTTACCAGACGATCGTGATGCTGTTCGAACGCGGTCTTCTCAAAGATCTCGGCGACATCTATTTCCTGAGGCCGGAGCACTTCGAGGGCCTCGAGGGCTGG
>DATADF010000198.1:0-7744 GCA_036258695.1 Actinomycetota bacterium | reverse complement strand
CGCGACGTGCCGCGAGCACGACGCGGTCGATGGCAACACCGGCAACGGCGCGGAACTTCCATATCGGTTTTGCGATGACGGACCTGCCGACCCCGTAAGCGGCGACGCGGGCATACCGGTTCCCGGCAAGTACCACGAGACGGATGGAGACGACTACACGGGACTACCGGCGCCGGGCACCGCCGACGAAGTGGCCGAGGCCGAATCACAAGACGACATTCGTGCCGAGGACGGCAATCGAGTGACCATCGATGTCGACATCAGCTTGCCCCCCGTGACGATGACACCACCACCGGAGGGCTTTCCGATCATCGCGATGAACCACGGTTTCGCCGAGACCAAGGGCAAATGGGAAGCGCCGACCATCGATGGCTCGAATCCTATGAACTGGCACATGAACAACGCATGGCTTGCAGCGCGCGGCTACGTGGTGATCAATAGCTTGGCGCGCGGGCACATCAACGCGGACGACCAGGGATCCGGCGGAACTTTGCAGCTGAACTCCCGCCGGTACGAAGCCAACGACCTGCAGTACCTCATCGCTCTATTGGCCGACCACGATTTGCTCCAAGCGGACGTGGGCCAGGTCCCCATGGTCAACGTCAATCCCCTTGGCGTGGCGGTGCACGGTGGGTCGTACGGCGGTTGGCTTACGTGGTTGCTCGGCGCCGATCCCGTCTGGCGCAGTCCCAAGTACGGTGCGGAGCTACGCACGCGCGTGATAGTCCCGCGCTACACCGCGACGGATTTGCTCGAATCGTTAGTGCCGGGAGGCCACTTCTTCGAGAGGCATCCGAAGACGAATCGTCCCTACGTCGCCCCCACGGAGCCGGCCGAGGCGATCTCGCGCAGTCCGATAGGTGTCGCGAAGCTGGGGATCGTCGCCGGGTTCTACTCTTACGGGCTCCGCTTCGATACCGATCACGTTGTTTTTCCCCGCTGGGCCCACATGGCGGTTGCGCGCCTGCTCGTTGGAGAGCCGTACGAGGGAGACACAACGCTTGAATCGGCCGTCACACGGCTTATCGAAGACAGCTCGGTCTACTACCAGGGAAACTTCTGGAAGAAGGTCGAGCGCGGACTTCGGATCCCGATTTTCGCCCCGCAAGGAATAACCGATCCGCTCTTTCCGGCTAACGAGACCATCCGCATCTACAACAAGTTGAAGTCCTTGGCCCCGGGCTATCCGATCACGATGTACTTCGGCGACTTTGACCACGTCACGGCACAGAACAAGCTCAAGGAGTACGCGGACCTGTGCGGCGACGATCGCCACCCGTGCACCGTCGCCGACTACCGACTACCGGACGGCAGCCTCGACCTCCGTTCCGCGCCCGCGACGTTGAGTCGTAGAGGGATCAACAGTCGCGTCTCGGACTTCCTAGATCACTACTTGCAGGATCCATCCGTGGAACCCCCCGCGTACGTCGCGGCATCGACAACTGTGTGCCCGGCGAATGCCACCGAGCAGGTCGCTGCGGACGAACCGGGGCTTGAGTACCGGGCGCCCTCGTGGCGCCATCTCACTTCCCGCACAGTCACGCTCACGTGGCGCGAGGGAGGAACGCTCACTAACGCTGCCCCCGACCCCCACGGGATCGAATCGGACCCGATCGTGCGCTCGCGCGACGCGCGCATTCCAAAGTGCTACACGACAAACCAAAGCAACCCTGGCCCAGGGGTCATCAGGTACGAGTCGGCCCCCATGACGCAAGCGACACCGATCATCGGGATCCCCCGCTTGCGCCTGGACTACGCCACTCCATCGAACGATTACTGGCTCGCGGCTCGCCTCTACGATCTGGATCCGGACGGAAATATGACGCTGATCACTCGTGGAATCTGTCGGGTGAACACTTCCGCGGCCAAGGATCGGACCTGCGACATGTTCGATCTATTCGGCGTGGCCTGGCTGATGGAAACCGATCACGCCTTCGTGGTGGAGATCTCGCAATCGGATTCTCCCTTCCTGCGTAAGGACAACATTCCGTCCTCCGTCACCGTAACGGCGGCGGATCTCACGATCCCGGTGACCCCTGCGAAGTTCGAGAAGGACCCGCGCATCTAGCAAGGCATAATCGAAGTCCCTAATCCAGTTGAGGAGGGACAGATGTCACTACTGACTTCGATCGCGCTCGCGCTGTGTCTGGTTCTCGTCTCTTGCGGAACCGATGGAGATGAGCCAACTCCCGCGGGGAACGCGACTTCGTTACCCCGCGCCGAAAATGTCGTCGGCGTCGGACTCACCGAATACTCGTTCGATATGCCGGACGAAGTGCTCGGCGGCACGGTCACATTTCGGGCGACGAATACCGGGGCGTTGCCTCACGAGGTTGCGTTTGGTTCGGTGCAGGGCGATCGCACTATGGACGACGTTCTGAAAGCGCTCGAGTCACGCGATCCCCCGCCCTGGCTCGAAGACCTTGCGGGGATACCTGTACTCAGCTCTGGAGTCACGGCGGCGATGACTCGCGACCTTGACGAGGGCAACTACGTCTTTCTGTGTTTCCTGCCGACGCCCGAGGGAAGGCCCCATGCAGCCGAGGGAATGGTCAAGTTCTTCAGCGTGAGTGGGGAGTCGGACGCCGAGCCTCCGCCAGCCGACTTCACGATCACGGTCACCGACGACGGCTTCGACGTCCCGGAGATCACCGCAGGTACGCACACGATCGAGTTGGTAAACGGCGGCACGAAGCCGCACGAGTTCGCGATCTACTCGCTCGAGCCGGGCAAGACCGAGCGCGACATCGACAAGTGGTTCGGCTCGGGCCTGAAGGGCGAGTCTCCGGCTGTGTTCCCCGGTGGCATGCAAAGCGTCGACCCTGAGACGACCATCGTCGTGGAGCTGACCTTCGAGTCCGGGCGTACCTACCTGCTGCAGGACTTCGAGAACCAACTCGAGGCCGAGATCGCCGTTCCCTAGCAGCTCCGGGGGCTGAGACCAGCCCTCGGAGGCCCGCGATGGGAAGATTTTTTCGCGGCGCAGGTGATTTTTGTCGTACCCCCCCGATAACTTGGACTCGAAGGCTCAGTTAGGGGGAGACGATCAAGCAAGTCCAGCTAGATAGCGAGCAACGTCGGGTCGTAGACCATGACGGCGGGCCGCTCCTGGTCCTAGGGGGCCCGGGAACGGGCAAGTCGATGACCTTGGAGGAGCGCTTCCTCGCTCTGGTCGCCGGCGAAACCTCAGCGGGGGCCGAGCCGCTCGGGTCGGACCGCATCTTGTTCCTGGTGCCGAATCGCGCCCACAAGATCGCGCTGCAGGACCGCCTCACCAAGCGGCTGCTGTTCGAGCGCGGCGTCGAGGCTCTGATCGAGGTGCCGGTCTATACGTGGCATGGCTTCGCCTATCACCTGGTCTCGCGTCACTACGACAAGCTCGGCTACTCCGAGCCCCCGGTGTTGCTGACCAGCCCGGAGCAGTGGGGCTCCGTCCGAGACGCGCTGGCGCGCGAACCCGAAGCGAACTGGCCCCACCACAAGACACTCCTGCGTAATCCCGGGTTCGTGGACGAGGTCGTCGACTTTTTCATCCGTGTGGGCCAACGGGCAATGGACCCACCGGAGCTCGAGCCACTGGCACGCGTCCGACCCGCATGGGCCGAGCTGATCGCCTTTTATCACCGACATCACACCCAGCTTCGCCAGCGCAGCCGAGTCGATTACCCCACGCTGCTGCGTGACGCCACCGAGCTCATCGCCAACTTCGACGACGTGCGCGCGTCGCTGCATCGACGCTTCCGCCACATCCTGGTGGATGACGGGCAAGAGCTCGCTCTCGTGCAACAGCGGCTTCTGCATTTCCTCACCGCTTTCACGAGCGATGGCGAGCCACAGCGCTCACTCGTTCTTGCAGCGGATCCGGACTCCGCCATCGAGACGTTCCGGGGCGCCGATCCAGACTGGCTCGAGGGCTTCGCCAAGGAGTTCGGGGAGCATCCGACAATCACGCTCACGACCTCCTATCGCCTGGGCAAGGATCTCGGCAGCGCAACCGCGCGGCTGATTGAGAACAACGAGTCGCGTTCCCATCGAGCGACCAAATTCGAGGGACGATCGTCGCTCGAGGTACATCGGTTCCCGAGCCTCGCGACCGAGGTTGATGCGATCGCTCGAGCGATTCGCAGCGCGCATCTCGAAGAGGGCTTGGCGTACGAGGACATGGCCATATTGATCACGTCCCCCCGCACGATGCTGCCTCCGCTCGAGCGCGCGCTCGACGCCCTCCAGGTGCCGTTCTCGGTCGCAGCCCCCGATCGCCCTCTCGCGGGGGAGCCGATCGTTCGGGCTTTCATGGACCTCGCTGCGTATGCATTCGACGACGAGCCGGAGGATGCCGATGTCGCGCAGCTCCTGCGCTCTCCGCTCGTGGATCTGGATGACGCCTCGGTGCGTGAGCTCGAACGCCTGGCCCGGCTCGCTGGGGTCAGTCTTGCCGCGACCGTGCAGCAGGGCCTCGAGATCCCCGGCGATCCCAGCGCCCCTGCCAAGCTGGCGGAGCTGATCGAGCTCCGCGACCTGTTGCGCGAGCGACGTGATGCCCCCGCGGATACCGCATTCTGGGTCGTCTGGGATCGCTCGAGCCTGTGTCGCCGACTGAAGGAGCGCGTCGCCGCGAGCATGGACGACCCGGCGCACCGCGAGCTCGATGCGTTGGTGGCCTTCAGCCGAGCCCTCGGGCGTTTCGTCGAACGACGCCGTGGAAGCGGGACCTTCCTCGAGTATCTCGAGGCGATCGGCCGCGCCGATTTCGGGTCGGATCCGTGGCTTCCGCCCGAACGCGCGCGCGGGGGAGTGAACGTGGGTTCGTTTCACGGCGCGAAAGGCAAGCAATGGGCGTTGGTAGCAGTCGCGGGCGTGATCGAGGGTTCGATCCCCAAAGGCCGGCGAGCAACGGGCCTATTTGATCCCTACTTCCTCGATGAGACCGACCCCATCAAGCGCGTGCGCAAGAACGAGATGGAGGACCGCCGCGTGCTTTACGTAGCGCTGACCCGGGCGGCGGAGCGGTGCATCGTCACGACCTCACCGGGTCCGACGCGGCGTGGCGAGCCGAGTCGCTTCATCGCGGAGCTCGTAGGCGAGGTGCCCGAGGTCGAACCCGCGGTCGAGGGGCCGCCGCTCACATTCGCGGAGGCCGCCGCGCGGCATCGCCGAACGCTCGCGGATTCAAAGTCATCTCCCGCCGAGCGAATCGCCGCGCTGGCCGCCATCGCCGAGATCTGCAAGCTCGACCCCGCGTGCACTTCTGCCCAACCTCAGGAATGGTGGTGGCGCTGGGACTGGACCGAAGGAGCTCTGTCGCTGCGCGAGCAACAAAGCGACGCCGAGGACGACCTTCCGCTCGACAAGCTGCGTACGAGCTACTCGCGCATCTCCACCTACGACAACTGCGGGTTGCAATATCTATTCTCGGTCGCGCTCGGTTTCGATCCGGAGACCAGCCACAACATGGCCTTCGGCTCGGTCCTGCATAAGGTATTCGAGGAGCTCGAAACAGGCCGCCTGCCGGTCGAACCCGCGGCAGCTTTCGCCCGCTACGACGAGCTCTTCAAGGAGATCGAAAACCAGTTTCCTAACAAGGCGATCGCGCGCCAGTTCTATCGGGACGGGCAACTGATGATCGAGCGTTACGGCAGGTATCTGGAGCCCGGAACCGCGGAGATGGCGGAGGTCAGCTTCGACGTCGATCTCGACGGCCATCGCATCAGGGGTCGGATCGACCGCGTCGACCGGCGCGGCGGTCAGCTGGTGATCAGCGACTACAAGACCTCGCGACATCCGATGATGATCGACGAGGCACGTGAGTCCCTGCAGCTCGCTATCTATTACCTGGCGGCAACGAGTGACCCGGATCTGGTGGCGCTCGGAAAGCCCGGGCTTATGCAATTGCTGTACCCGGGAGCTCCTCTGTCGCGCGGAAATGTGGCCCAGCGGGGCCAGAAACCCGAGGAGGCCGAGGAGGCGCTCAAGCGTCTGCCCCGTCTGATCGAGGGCGTACTCAATGAGGACTTTCGCCCGAATCCGGAAGCCGACTGTCACTGGTGCAAGTTCAAACCGCTGTGTCCGCTGTGGGCCGAAGGAAAGGAGCTGCCGGCGTGACGAACACCGACCCGCGTCGCTCGGCGGCGATACGCGCGGCGTTGCGCGGCTACGAGCCCACGGACGAGCAGTGGGGCGCGATCTCGCATCCGCTCGAACCGCTCTACCTGATCGCGGGGGCCGGTTCCGGCAAGACGGCAGTCATGGCGGCGCGCATCGCGTGGGCCTTGGAGACACAACCCTTCTCGCCATCCCAGATTCTCGGTCTCACATTCACGAACAAGGCGGCCGAGGAGCTTCTCGACCGTGTCCATCTCGCGCTCGAGCACATCCCGGATGACACCGGCGAGGAGGTCACGGTCGCTACCTACAACGCGTTCGCCGCGGGCATCGTGCGCGATCACGGTCTGCTGGTCGACGTCGAGCCCGAAGCCGGATTGCTTTCGGAGGCACAGCAGTGGCAGTTGTTGCTCTCGTGTCTCGACGATCTTCCACCGTTCGAAGCTCTAGAGATTCGCTCTGCCTATGTAGTTGGCTCCGCACTCGGCCTGGCATCGTCGGTCGCCGATCACATGGTCTCGCTGGAGGACATCGAGACCGCAGCCGATCAGATCCTTTCCTTGCAAGGTGCCGACGAGAAGATGATCGAGACCGCGCGCCAGCGCAAGGAGCTGGTGCACGCGGTGGACGCGTACCTGAAGGCGAAACGGCGTGCCTCGCGCATCGACTTCGGCGACCAGATCTCGAAGGCCGTCGAAGTCTTAGAGGGCAACAAAGAGGTCCGCGATGCGTATCGCCGCCGCTTCCCGTTCATCCTCCTCGACGAGTATCAGGACACCAACGTCGCGCAGCGAAAAATGCTGCAGGCGCTGGCCGGCCCCGGCGCAGCCGTCACCGCGGTAGGGGACGCACGTCAGGCGATCTTCGCCTGGCGGGGGGCCACGATGTACAACCTGATCGGGTTTCCAGCCGACTTCCCGCGGGCCGACGGCGCGCCGTACGACTGGGTGTCGCTCTCCGAGAACTTCCGCTCCGGCTCCCACATCCTCGATGTCGCGAACGCAGTGGTGGAAAGCATCGATCCGGAACGGCGGCCCGGCGATCCTCTTCGCGCGATGCCCGCGAACGGGACGGGCTCGGTGTCCCTTGGTCTCTTCGAGAGCGAGCGGGCAGAAGCCGACTGGATCGCGTCGCAGTGTGAGGCGCTGCACGGAGAGCCGACCGCCGAGGGTCGGCCGCCCGTTCAGTGGAAAGACATCTCGATTCTCGTGCGGCGTAAGGCCGCGATGGACGCCATCCTCCAGGCCCTGGAAGCGAAGCAGATCCCGGTCGAGGTGATCGGGCTCGGTGGACTGTTGAAGACGCCCGAGGTGACCGAGATCGTCGCGTGGCTGCGAGCGCTGGAGTCGAAGCCCGGCGCCAACCGTTGGCTCGGCAGGATCCTGCTCGGCCCCCGCTGGCGCATTCACTTCCGCGACCTCTCGTTGCTGGCGCGCTGGGCGACGTCGCAGAACTGGGCGTTGCGCGTCCGACTCGCGGGCGGCGATGAGGAGCTGGCGCGTGAGATGGAGCCGGGCGACGTTGCGTACTCGCTGGCAGAGGCACTGGGCCACCTCGATGAGATCGAGGGACTGGGCGACGAGGCGAAGCGGCGCCTGCGAGCCTTTAGCGAGCGCCTCGCGGCGCTGCGAAAGCGTTCGAA
>DATADF010000197.1:0-7740 GCA_036258695.1 Actinomycetota bacterium | reverse complement strand
CGGTCAGTTCGTAGATGAGCCGGATCGGGCGCTCGGAGTAGGGCCGACTGAGGATGAGCCCTTCCTTCTCGAGGTGCTTCAACCTCTGCGACAGGATGTTGGGGGCGAGCCCGGCCAGGCTGTCGAGCAGCTCGCCGCACCGCCGGGGGCCGGCGAGCAGGGCATCGATCACGAGCAACGTCCAGCGATCGCCCACACGGGCCATGGCGGCTGCGAGAGGGGATTCCTGGGCGGGGGCCACCTGTGCATGGTAGCTACACCGGGCCTGTGGATGGTAACTTGCAAGTCACAAGTGACTAGCCAGGAGGCTTCCGTGGAGCTGTGGGAGGACGTTCAGCGCAGGATCTCCGATCTCGCCGACCGGCTCGGTAACAGTGTGGTTGGGATCCGTGGGGGGTGGTCTCACGGGACGGGGGTCGTGCTGGCACCGGGCAAGGTCCTGACCAATGCCCACAACGTCGCACGTGGCGACGTGGAGGTCGTGTTCGCCGACGGTCGCCGAGAGACCGCCCGCGTGGGCGGAGCCGACTTCGACGGCGACATCGCAGTGCTCGAGGTCGAGACCGGCGACGCGCCGGTGATGGAGTGGGCGGAGACGAATGGATCGGTCGGTATCGGGACGCCGGTCTTCGCGCTCGCGAACCCGGGAGGGCGCGGTCTGCGCGTGACCTTCGGGTTCGTCTCCGGGACGCAACGCGCCTTTCGGGGCCCGCGCGGACGCCGGATCAGAGGAGGGATCGAGCACACCGCACCGCTGCTTCCCGGTTCCTCGGGAGGACCCATCGTCGATCCGACGGGACGAATGTTTGGCGTGAACACGAATCGACTCGGCGAGGGCTTCTGCCTGGCCTTGCCCGCAGATGTGGAGCTGCGCGGCCGCGTCGACAGGTTGGCGCGCGGCGAGTCCAAGGATCGGGCTCGACTTGGTATCGCGGTAGCGCCGCCCGAGCTTGCGCGTCGGATGCGACGCGCGGTGGGGCTCGACGAGATCGATGGACTGTTGGTGCGGGGGGTCGAAGAGGGCCCTGCGGGCAGGGCAGGTATCCGCGAGGGAGACCTGATCGTCGAGGTCGCCGGTCGTCCACTCGAATCGGTCGACGCGCTCTACGCAGTGCTCGACGAGGCGGACGGCACCGAGCTGGAACTAAAAGTCGTGCGCGGCAGCGAAACGCGAGCCGTGAAGGTGGCTCTCGGCTAGGTCAGTCCCTCTTGCCCAGCACGGGTAAGGCGAACCATGTGAAGGCGAAGGCGAGAAAACTCAGGATCGTCGCCACGACGGAGAGCGGGCTGCCGTAGAGCAAGTCGGTTATTACGAAAACCACGGCGCTCATGGCGATGGCGAGCGCGCCTACACCCGCGATAGCGAGGCGGTTGGAGCGCTGAATCAGGGCCTCCTTGTCGTGCTGACGAAATAGCAACCGGTGTTGCGCGCTCGGGGCTATGAGCAGGATGGAGGAGATTGTGGTGAACGCGAGAGCGGTGAAGATCCCTGCTTTCTGAGTCGATGTGACGCTCCCAAAGCGTTGGCTGAACGGGACCGCGAGTAGAAACGCGAACAGAACCTGGACCCCCGGAAGCGCGACGCGCAGCTCGTTGAGAAGCTCGATCAGCTCCCTATCGAGCTTGGATTGAGAATCCTCGGCCATCGGGCTAGGGGCTCTCGTTCATCTCGGAGGCGACCTTCTCCCCCTCGGCTTTGATCTTGCGCGTCATCCAGGCCGGCAGGGCTTCGACGCTTCCGGCCATGGTCTTGTTGAGATTCACGGTCGCCGTTTCGATATTGGCCATCGTCGTCTCTATTCGATCGAGCCGCGCGTCTATCAGCCTCATGTCGACCTGATCGAGCTTCTCCAACAGCGCTCGCTTCAGCTCGTCGAGGTCGGCGTGAGCACGGCGGTCGAAGACGTCGATACGCCGCCGGATGTCGGCGACGAGTTCATCCCCCGCCGAGCGCAGGCTGCCAAGCTCACCGAGCTCACGCTTCATCTCGTCAAGGGCTTCGAAGGCCGATAACAGCCGCCGGTCCAAGGATGAGACGAATTCGACGATGCCCGCCAGTCGGTCGAGAGGCCCGGCGCCGGCGCCCGTATTGCCGTTCATGGTCGATGCCCGTCGACGCTGACATCGTCGAGCGACTCGCTGCTGCCGTCGTCGGCGGCCCGGATCGCGAGCTCGTCACCCGCGCGCAGGATGAGATAGCGACCGTATTCACCGCGCGCCTTCTTTATGGCGGTGACAAAACGGTGCAGGTATAGCTGCTCGGCCTGCTTCTCCAGCGCATCGAGGTCGACTCTGAGGCCGGTACCCCGCTGCTCGGCGTCCCCCAAATTCCCTCCTTTGTGGCGAAAGAAGCTAACCCACCAGCCGCTGAGTGTTGCGGATCCAATGGGGGTAGGGAGTAGCCGGGGCTCGCGTCGCACACGAACTCGACCGACGAGCGGGCTATTGCGCTCGTTCGTTCACGCCCCAGGGAGGTAGCGAAGAATGAGACGCGCCGTCCTTCTATGCACGATCTTGATCGCCGCCGCCGCGTGGCCGGCTGCGCAGGCCGGTCCCACTGCCGGGGGCCTTGCCTCCGACAACGTCAGTTATGTGGGGTTCATCCCCTTTGAACAATCGAGTTCCACGGGTGTCTCCATTCGCGGCAGATACATGTACCTCACGAGCTGGAAAAACATTTCGATCTACGACGTATCCGAGGCGACCGCGCCGGAGCTGCTCTCGACTCGCCCGATTGGATTTCGTTTCGAGAACGAGAATGTGTCGACGAACAACAAGATCATGCTCTTCGCCGAGCAGCTTCCGGGATCCCCCGATACCGGAGAAGACTGCGCCGGGCGGCCGGCATGTATGCGGACCGTGCTGCACGTATGGGATGTGAGGGACAAGTCCAATCCCGTCGAGGTCGCGACACTCCTCGGATCGGGCTCTCACACGGTTGAGTGCATCTCGAAGTGCAGCTATTCCTACGGATCCGGCCCGGAGCACATCGTCGATCTGACCAATCCGAAAGATCCGAGAAATCTCGGCAATTGGATGGAGGGCCTGGGTCAGCAGGGAAGCACCCACGACACGACCGAATACAAGAACGGCTTCATCCTGACGGCGCCGACGGGTCCCGACACGCTTCCCATACAGGCGATCGATGCCCGCGATCCGACCGAGCCGGTAGTCCTGGCCTCCGCCGCTCCGCCGAAAGGTGAGCCGATCGTGCACTCGGTGCGATGGCCGCGCAATGGCAAGGACCGCTTCGTATTGGGTCAGGGAGAGAACAACGCCAACACTCGCTGTGGGGAAGAGGACGACGATGTCCACGATGCCGAGAACGGCAACTTCTTCGTGTACGACACCACCGGCTGGCAGAAGACCAGATCTTTCAAGCTGGTCGATGAATGGAATTTGGAGAACGGCAATTACATCGACGGGAACCCCGCGGTCGGTGGGCTGGGTTGTTCAACGCACTGGTTCGAGGAGCATCCGCTATTCGAAAACGGTGGATTGGTTGCGCTTGGAGCGTACGAGCACGGCACGAAGTTCCTCGAAGTGAACTCCAACGGAAAGGTCAAGGAGGTCGGTTACTTCATGCCCTACGGGGGCTCGACCTCGGCCGCTTACTGGCTCAATAGGTCGATCGTCTACGCGGTCGACTACACACGCGGCGTCGACATCCTTCGCTGGACCGGGGAGGTCTGAGTCGGGCGTTCTCTGATCTCCGAGTAGATATCGGCGGCCGTGGCGTCGCCGCGATTGCTGCGTGCCTCGCCCAGCACCCGTAGGACCTCGTCCTCCGGCGGTTGGTAGCCCAATTGCTCCATGAGGTCGGCGGTCCTGGCCGCGTAGTGCAGTACCTGCGCGCTCTCGATCCCGGCCACGTCGGAGAAAAACCAGCCGCAGCTCGTGAACATCGACATAGCGTTGCGTTGCAACTCGAGCAATTGATGGGCGATCTGGAGGGCGTTTGGATCGACCGGCCCGGACGCCTCGGAGCGCACGAACTCCTCTAGTTCGCGGGCTTCTATGACCACGTCGACATATCCATCTCGCGCCCGCCACGGGTCGTGAAACACGGCCGCTCCTGCGCGCCCGAATACCTCGTCCGCCGCACCGGCCAGCATCTCGAGCCCTCGGCGCAGCGGAGCGCGCCACGCCTGGTTCCACCCCGGCTCTCCTCCGGTAGAGCAACCGCAATCCTGATGCCAACGGCGCACGCCGTGGGCGCACGACCATGACGTCCCCGCGCCTCTGACGATTCGGACCTCGTGGCGCGGCGGCGAGTCCTCCAGGAAACGTGCGTAGTTGGTGACCTCGAGCCCGCGCTGCTCCGCCAGGACGAACAGCGCGTAGGCGAGCCCGAGTTCGCTGAACGGATGATGATGACCGTACGTCTCGCCGTCGGTCGCCGCGTGGACGAGCTGATCATCGGACTCGCTTCGCTGGTCGAAGAGATCCACGAATTTGTCGGCGTCGGCTCCCGCGCGTTCGAACGCGATCGCCTGAGAGATGTCTCCGTCATAGAAGAAGACCGCCAGGGATCTGCCCGACCCGTCGCGATGGAAGTAGCGATAGGGGACCCTCGTCTCCAGTCCCGCTTCGGAAACATCGAGCCAACGATCGGAGTCCAGCTCACGCCAGCGGCCGGCTTGACCGGGGGCCAGGATCGTGAAGCCGACGCCCTCTTCAATGAGAACTCCTAGCGTGTCGCTGTTTGCCGCAGTCTCGGGAAGCCACATCCCCTCCGCGGCGCGGCCAAAGCGATGCCGGAAGTCGGCGAGTCCCCAGCGCACCTGCGTTCGCAGATCGCGCAGGTTGCCGAGGGGCAGGATCGTGTGGTGATAGGCCTGCGCGAGCGCGTTGCCGTGGCCCAGCCGCTCGCGGCTGCGGCGATCGGCATCGATGATGCGGGCGTAGGTCTCCGGATCGGCTTCCGCCATCCACAACAGCAGCGTGGGTCCGATGTTGAACGACAGTTTCTCGAAATTGTTGACGACCCGATCCCCGTTTTCTCCCGGCAACGTCGCGAACGCATTCGGACGATAGGACTCCGCGTGGACGCGTTCGTTCCAGTCGTGAAAGGGAGCCGCGTCCGGCTGTTCCTCGATTCGGCCGGTCCAGGGGTTTTCGCGCGGCGGCTGGTAGAAGTGGCCGTGAACGACTATTCGGCGAGCCACACCACTCCGAGCGGCGGGAGGGTTAGGAGCGCGGACTGCTCGAGCCCATGCCACGGGACCGGCTTCGCCACGACCGTGCCCATGTTGCCCAAGTTCGTGCCCCCGTAGGCGGCTGCGTCCGTGTTCAAGATCTCCTTGTAGTCGCCGGGTTTCGGAAGTCCCACTCGAAAGCCCGTTCGCGGGATCGGCGAGAAGTTGGCCACGCACACGACGCACTTGCCCGCCGAGTCCTTCCGTATGAACGAGATCACATTGTTATCCGCATCGTTGGCGTCTATCCAGCGAAATCCGTCCGGGTCCGCGTCGAGCTCCCACAGGGCGGGGTGCTCGCTGTAGGCGCGGTTCATGTCGGCAACGAGTTGCTGGACGCCCTTGTGATCGGGATATTCGAGCAAGTGCCAATCGATGCTCGTGTCGTGGTTCCACTCGCGTACTTGTCCGAACTCGCCTCCCATGAAGAGCAGCTTTTTCCCGGGGTGGGCCCACATGTAGGCGAACAACGATCGTAGGTTGGCGAACTGTTGCCACGGGTCGCCCGGCATCTTGGCGAGCAAAGATCCCTTGCCGTGCACGACCTCGTCGTGTGAGAGCGGAAGCATGAAGTTCTCGCTCCACGCGTACATCAAGCTGAATGTCAGATTGTTGTGGTGGTATCTCCGATAGATCGGATCGCGTGCGAAGTAAAAGAGCGTGTCGTGCATCCAGCCCATGTTCCATTTGAAGCCGAACCCCAGGCCTCCGAGATGAACGGGGCGGCTGACTCCCGGCCATGCGGTTGACTCTTCCGCGATCATCATCACGCCCGGATGTTCTCCGTAGACGACGGTGTTCAACTCCTTCATGAAGTCGATCGCCTCGAGGTTCTCGCGGCCACCGAATGGGTTCGGCGTCCATTCGCCCTCTTTGCGGCTGTAGTCGAGGTAGAGCATCGATGCGACGGCGTCCACGCGCAAGCCGTCGACATGAAACTCCTCGAGCCAGTAGAGCGCGTTCGAGATCAAGAAGTTTCGAACCTCGTTGCGCCCATAGTTAAAGACGAGCGTGCCCCAGTCCGGATGCTCACCCTTCCGCGGGTCGATGTGCTCGTAAAGGCCGGTTCCATCGAAGCGCGCCAGCGCCCACTCGTCCTTCGGGAAGTGGGCCGGCACCCAATCGACGATCACGCCGATGCCCGCGTTGTGGAGCGTGTCGATCATCCGGCGCAGGTCGTCGGGTTCGCCGAAGCGTGCGGTGGGTGCGAAGTAGTTGCTTACCTGATAACCCCAGGACCCACCGAACGGGTGCTCGGCCACGGGCAGTAATTCGACATGCGTGAAGCCCATCTCCGTGCAGTAGTCGGCGAGCTGGGTGCCGATGTCCGCATAGGTCAGGGGCGTGCCGTCCGGAGTCCGACGCCAGGAGCCGATGTGGAGCTCGTATACGGACAAGGGCAGGCGGTGGGGATCGACGTCGGCTCGTTTCGACATCCACTCATCGTCGGTGAAGTCAAATGTCGATTCGTAGACGATCGCAGCGCTTTTGGGGGGTGCCTCGGTAGCGAAAGCGAACGGGTCCGTCTTCTGCACCGCCCGGCCTTGCGCAGTAACGACTTCGTACTTGTAAAGCGCACCGGGTCCAAGGTCTGGGACGAACAACTCCCAGATCCCGGATGAACCGAGACGTTGCATGTCATGGCGTGCGCCGTCCCAGGCATTGAAGTCGCCCAGCAGTCGCACCGAGCGGGCATTTGGTGCCCAGACCGCAAATGCCACGCCCTCAACCCCGTCGCGTTTCTGGAGATGCGCGCCGAGCTTCTCCCACAGACGCCTGTGCGTTCCCTCGCCGGCGAGATGCAGGTCGATCTCGCCCAGCTTGCCGACGAGATTCGGCGGCTTAGGAGTCATGTCGTCTACCGCGCTCGATGATCTGCCGAATGCCCTCCAGCGGGATGTGCTTCCACTCGGGCCGGTTGCGTCGTTCGTACCCGAGCTCGTAGAGCGCTTTGTCGAGCTCGAATGCGGTCAACATCGTCATGAGGTCGTTGCGGTCGCTTGGGAGGAAGCGGCCCTCGTGTGACTTGCGTAGGTAGCCGTGTAGAAAGTGCTCCCGAGCCAGCTGCTCCCACGCCTCGGCCCATGACTGCAGCGTCTCCTCATCTGTGCCCGTCGCCTTCGAGCGAGCCGTGACCGAGGCGTAGTTGAACGAGCGCAGCATGCCGGCGGCGTCCCGCAGCGGTGATTGTTTGGCGCGACGTTCCGCGAGCGAACGGGCGGGCTCGCCCTCGAAGTCGATAATCAGCCAGCCACGCGGGGTGGCCAGTACCTGACCCAAGTGATAGTCGTTGTGAATCCGCATCTTCCATCCCGGATCGGTGATCGTGCGCAGGGCCTCCAGGTGCTCGGAGATGGCCGGCACGAGGGCAACAAGGTCGGACGATTCCGCGGCCTCCCTTTCGAGTGCCTGCAACGCGGAGTCCGCCCAGGCCGCCAGGTCGGCCGGCTCGATCGGCTCGGGTACCAGCGCCGGCTCCATTTCCTCACGCGCCAGCGCGACGTGTAAGGCCGCGGTGGCGTCGCCTAGCTCATCGATCATC